>SKFU01000002.1 GCA_007117835.1 Candidatus Izemoplasma sp.
GCATTAAATCAAATGCATTCTCAGACCATTTTACCAAGCATAAGATTCTTAATGTCACCATCGCTTTTATATATCGCATAAAGTAAGTAAACAGCACCCGTTAAAAATCCAAACACCATCATCAAAATTACCCACACAATCACGCCAACACCCAACGGTTCACGCAAAACAATCCAACAAGAAAACAGCGCAAACCCAACATACAAATCAACCACAGAGACAATCCCCCATGGATTACTTAGTATAACAGAACCATCCGCAAAAAAATCGCCAACAATAAACCCATATAAAAGCACTGTAATCATACTTAATGCACCGCTAAATCCTACAATTTTAATCGCCGTCATATTTTTTCCCACCTTTCATTTACATTGTATCACTAAATCAACCTTTTGATGACTAAGTTATAATTTATTTGGCTGTTTTACAATGACAATAACTACTCAAATATTTTTTTAAACCCAATCGAATATTAATCCCCAAACTCCGTTTTTATCCATTGGTTTACATGCTTTAAATCATGGCGATGTCGCGCAACCTGAAATCAACACGCGAATGACGTTTAATAAAGAATATTCAAGATAAACAGGTCATATCAATTGACTTTTACCCAACTTAAGCGCAATAATAACTTATCAAGACATAAAGGACGTGACTTATGAAAACAGATATTTATGAAGTGAAAAACATGCAGTGTGTGAGTTGTCAACTCGGCATTCAAAAACTGGTAAAAAAATTAAAACCAGTCACAGAAGTCAAGCTGTTATTTGGCGAAAGTAAACTTGAAGTCACTTATGATGACACCGCGCTTTCACCTCAAGATATTATTGATACAATTGGACGCTTAGGCTATCAAGCTCAGGTGATTTAGTCATAAAAAAGAGACTTCAAATGAAGTCTCTTTTTTATGACTAAATACGAACACCCATGTTAAACTCTGCTTCAAACTCAACTTGACCTTCTGGGCTAAAACGTAGCCAGCGGCCATGTTTTTTACCGGCTTTATAAAAACCTTCTTTCCATAAATCACCATTGGCTCTAAAATATTGCCAAAAGCCTTCTTTACGGTTTTTTACAAACGCGCCACGCGCTTTTAAACCACCACTTTTAAAAAAGTATGTCAATTGCTCATTTTTTAGTTCAAACACTTTTTGACCATTCGCATAAATCGTTTTTTCTAACACCCAAAAACCTCCTTATGGTTACTTAATCTCTACTCTTATTACATCACTTTTTCTTGTTTCCTGCAATCAATTCGCATTGAAGACTTTTCCGTATGAAGTCATGCCTTATCTCATTGGCATCAAATAATTCGTATCCACGCTTCAATGGTGCGGTCATGCCTCTAGCATAAACTGAAAAACGTGATAAGGTATCTGTGTAATCAAACGATGTGCTTTGTGTCTTTTGTGTTACCTTGTAATGATCGCACACAGAAAGTTCTTGTTGAATGGTGTGTTATTTAAACACTATTTATCAATAATACCCAGTCACAATAATCACATGTGTCGTGGTTTATTCACTTTTATGCTGGTATGGTTCAAGCTCAAGTGTGTCAAGTAATGCAAAACGATGTTTTAAGAGTCTTTCAAATGATGAAATCACGGCTGGTTCTGTGCGTTCAGGATAAAAACGTACCAACATATAAGCCACAATTGTTTCAGCAATGTCCTCACGCTCAGGATAGCTCTTTGCATACTGAGAAATATATGTGCCATCTTTTTCAGCCGCTTCTAACCATGCGTCTTTATCGATTTTCCCATCATATGTCCAGTCTAAAACTGCGTGGGCTGTTTCATGCGCAATCACATCAATCAAATTCCCTCTGGGATTAATAAACCGATCAGCGTATTCAATATGAATCAATAATGTACGGTGATATCCACCAAACTGCCCCATACCTTGGTGAATCCAAAACGTTTCAACACCTGTTTTTAATCCCGTTGGCAAGCGCCCAAAAAGCGAGGCATAATCGGCCGCAATATTGTATGCGAGACCCCAATTATCAAACTCTAAATTGACAATCATTTCGATGGGTTCTATGTCATTAAAATAAGCAACAAAAACAAACGAACGCTGTTCAACCCACCCAACACGTCGGTCATAGACCAGCCGAACTGCGTTGGGCTCACGCACCAAACGAACAAATGAGGTTGGATCATCCATGCTAAATACTTGCAGTAACCCACTGTTAGTTGCATTGTAAAGCGGTACATCTATCGGCAAAGCAGCACGTAACTCGTCAATCGGAATGATTGACGGTTCAACCGCTTTAATCCCCATATCATTAAGTAAAAGGAAACGGTGATGCAGTGCCAAATTCACTTGGATTTTTTCGTCATCAGAAAAATCATACTTAGAATTTTCCAACGCTAAAAATAGTTTAACAGATTCTTGAAAATCATTTAAACTTGACCTCATCGATGCCTCAGTAATCACGACACGATCAGAAATCATCGCTGAATGCCAACGGTCTATAGACTCTTGATCAAGATGAAAATAAACACCTTTCAGTATCGTATCCAATAACATGTTATGTCTAAATGAAGACGCCATGGGTTGATGCAGTGGTAGATAAAGACCATAATTAGACATAACTGCAGGATGGTCACGTTTTTGCGAGACATACACTTGATTTAAATAACTTCTTAAACCCACCGGTAGTTGTCCGATAAACTCAGCGTATTCTAAAGCAATCACGAGCGTGGTATGATAGTCACCATACTGTGCACTAACAAACACTTCAATCGGTTGGTCTTGATCATGATAATACGCATGGAATATATCCACAAAGTCCCTTCGATTCGACGTCACGAGATGATCGCGTCCAAAATAACGCACATCAATAAATGCCGATTCACTGAGTGGCATAAGAATATCCACGCTGTGATACAGTGGTTCTGAAACCAGCGCATCGCGATCCATCAAAAATGGTGTTTCTGTTGGGAATCTTGGCCAGTTAACATCAATCGGAATACGGGATGTCACCCGTCTTGTGACGTCATCATGATTGTAAGTCGGCGGTGGTGGTTCATAAATAACAAAGAGGTCACATGCTGAAAGAAGCATTGTTGTTAAAAACAAAAGCAGTAATACCATACTTTTTTTCATACACTTGACCCCCTTTACTGGTCATTGCTTACTTATATTATATCACAGTTAACCAAAGCAATGCCAATCATGCGTTTTAAAGCAAGATAATAATTCCATGTTATAATAAGAACAACCTTAAAATGAAAGTGGTGATTGCATGCAAAAAATGAGTAATGCGCACGTAATTATTATTACTGGTGCAGCGTCTGGGATAGGTTTAGCAAGTAGTATTGCTTGTCTTAAACATTCATCGCGTGTGGTGATGATTGATTTTGATCAAAGTGCGTTAGATACGCAATATCAGTTATTAAACCAACAATACCCAAACCAAGTTTTTAAAGCCTGTGTTGATGTTTCTAATGCCAGTGCTTTCAGTCAGGTGATTGATGATGTTATGCATCAATTTAACCGCATTGATGGCCTCTTTAACAACGCAGGTATTGAAGGCAAACAAGCCCCCTTAACAGATTATGATGAAACCATCTTTAGACGGGTTTTGGATGTTAATATCATGGGTGTTTACTATGGCATGAAATTTGTTTTGCCGTGGATGATAAAGCAAGGTACTGGTATTATTTTAAACGCAGCCAGTGTGGTGGGATTTACTGTAGTACCAAACCAATCGGCGTTCATTGCAAGCAAACATGCAGTCATTGGGTTAACCAAAGCCGCTGCCTTAGAATATGGTCAGTTTAATATTCAAGTCAATGCTTTAGCACCTGGTGGCATTTTAACACCGATGATGGAAAATGCCTTAAAAGGCATCAACCCAGATAATCCTGAGGCAGTTAAAACTATGCTCATAAATCGTAACCCCTCAAAACGTTTGGGCACACCTGAAGACATCGGTGTGATTGTCGCATCGATATTCGCAGGTAACTTACCTTATGTCAACGGAGAAACCATTGTCGTTGATGGTGGTTTATCGATTCGTTGGTCGTAAAAAAAAGTCGTTCTAA
>SKFU01000015.1 GCA_007117835.1 Candidatus Izemoplasma sp.
ATATATGCTTAGAGCATAGTT
Organism: Candidatus Izemoplasma sp.; assembly: GCA_007117835.1. Taxonomy (GTDB): domain Bacteria; phylum Bacillota_I; class Bacilli_A; order Izemoplasmatales; family Izemoplasmataceae; genus CSBR16-107. Next base: position 22 of record SKFU01000015.1, read on the forward strand.
TGATGTTTCCACATCGATTTCGATATGTTTCCACATTGGGCAAATAGTAAAAAAAGAAGCATTTAACCCTGTTTTAGGGGGTTAGATGCTTCTGCTCTTATTATACGAATGTCTTTGTTAAGCGGTTTTTAATGAAAGCAATGTGACACTTTCAACGTGTGCAGTTTGTGGAAACATATCAAACGGTCTCACAGAAACAATGTTGTATTTTCGACTTAACAATTTGATGTTTTTTGCCAAAGTACTTGGATTACAAGAAACGTATATCAGTTTTTTAATTGGTTTACGCAACATTAAATCAATAAGATCTTTATCTAATCCTGTGCGCGGAGGGTCAAACACGGCAACGTCAAAATGATGGTTTTGATCATACAGTGTTTTAAGTGTTTGATAAGCATCCCCAGCAACAAACTTTACGTGTGATAAATCATTGATTTTTGCATTGTTTTTTGCTGATTCAATCGACTCTACACTTAAGTCAATGCCAATAACATTTTTAAATCGCTTAGCAAAATAAAGTGCCATAGCGCCAGAACCTGTATATAAGTCAAGTAAGTTTTGGTCTTTATCATCAAACAAAGTATCAATACTTTCGTACATTTTTGCGGCTTCTTCTGGGTTTAATTGATAAAATGCTTTGGGTCCTAGGTCATAAAGTATATCGCCCATTGTTTCTTGAATCGTTTCGCGTCCTTCAAGCAATTCAACGGTTTCGCCAAAAATAGCGTGGTTGTTGACATCGTGGTTTTTAGAAATATAAACACTTTTTACTGAAGGAATATTGATAATGTCTTTGGCTGCGGATTTTAATGCATGGTTATATATTGTGACGACTAACGTCACTTGAATATCACCATGATGGCTACTTTTTCTGGTGACAATATAACGGACTAAGCCACGCATGATGGTTGGATCAAATGCTTGAATATCGTGCGTATCAAGAATCTTTAACACTTCTTGATTGACTCGGTTGATATCTTTATCTTGTACTGGGCAGTAAAGTACATCAACAAGGTCTTGACTGTCTTTTTTGTATAACCCAGTTACAATACCATCTTTTGTATTTCTCACAGGCATTGATGCCTTATGACGGTAATGCGAGGTATTTACTAGTGGTGAAAAAGGATAAAATTTAATGGCCGCTAAGTCAAGCGTTGTGTAACGCTCGAATGATTGTTTAAGTGATGCTTCTTTAAGCCGTTGTTGTTCTTCATAGTTTACATGTTGTAATTGGCATCCGCCACACACTTGATAATGCTGGCAAAAAGGCTTCGTTCGATAAAAGGCTTTTTTCTTAATCCTAACGACCTCTGCATTGGCGTATGTTTTTTGAATTTTTGTGATTTTTACGACTACCTCTTCTGGTGGTATAACACCATCAACAAATACCGCTAAACGCTTGTAGTACCCAATGCCCTCACCATTAATACCTATTCGCTTAATGGTGATTAAAACTTCTTGATTGATTTGTAATAAATTGTCCATAACACACCTCATTTGCTTTCTACAAATTGTTTGGATGAAAATATATGTTACTGCTTAGTAACTTAATGAATCTTTTACGTTTTTTTCTTAGATCATAGCTGGCAAAAAAGAACAATGAAAATGCTTCCCACAACAAGACCCAACCCCCAATAAATAATCCTTCAATTATAATCGAAAACGTGAGTTGTTGTCTCACAAGACTTGGAATAAAGTATGCGGCCAGTAAAAAGACAATACTCAGTGCAATGTAGGCCACAATTTTTCGATAATTACTGAACAAGTTACGTTCGATAAAACGAATTTGTGTATTAAAATTATTCCGAATACTTTGAATGCTTTTTCGTTCTTTTTCTAAATCAATCAACGACACTGGTATATAACACCAAAGTTCAACCGTTTGTCTAAATGAAATCTCAAACAAGGCCTCTAAGATATACGCCATAAGTTCAGGTTCTAAATCACGCATTTTTAGTGGCGATGCATCCCAACCATTAAATAACTCGTCATAAGAATCCAGCGATATTTCAATCATGACAGCTTGCGATTCAGGATTAACTTTATAAATGTATTGTATCGGATCTTTTTTTCTAATACGCATGGTTATGGCTTCAAGCGCACAGTCATAATCACGGGGTTATGATCGCTGTAGGCAAACCCATGATCGATTGTTTCAATCATTTCAACCGAGATATTATCCGACACAATAAATCCATCAATAATATAGTACTGTGTGTTAGAATCTATCGGATCATATGGCTGATTAAGCAAACGACAACTCGGCTTAGTTAAATCAAATTGAAAACTAAAACCCTCCGGTAAATAATCTTCAGGAATAGGATGGGCAATATAATAATCTTGTTTCGGTGAATAAATACCAACTGCCTCTGGTGGTGTTTGGTTGAAATCGCCACCAACAATCACATAATTTCCTAAAGCATATTGCTCGATCATTAAATCACGCAACATACCCATTTCCTGTTCACGCATTGTACCATCATCATAGGCAGACATATGGACATTCACTAAAATCAACTGGCGATCTGTGTTCTCAATGGGGATAACTGTGACAATCATGCCACGTTTTAAGTTTGCTATACGTAGCGGCCAAGAAAATGCGCCTGGGAACTGGTGTCTTTCAGCATTCAATACTTGCTTATTTGAAAGTGTTTGAAGACCACTTTCAACATAGCCAATATGATCAGAGATTGACACTGGGAAAGGTACAAACACCGCCTTAAAGTTTAAAGCGAAATGATAACCAAAGTTTGACCCTAAATGATTATGAATCGCTTCAACTTGATTGATTCGATAACTTCTTCTGGCCTGATAATCAACCTCTTGCATTAAATAAAAATCCATCGGATATTCATCCATGATTGACAAAACCCCTGATAAATATGTTTCCACCACTTCTTTTGAGTCTGGTCGTCCTTTTTCGCCGCCATCCATCACAAAATCTTCAGCCGCGCCAAGTCCTGCATACCCAATGTTAAAAGTCATCACTGAAAACTCGCTATCTAAGGTCAATTGCGTGCTTTGATTATTTTCTATAGCCAAACTCTCAATGTCATCAGGAACATATTCTAAGGCAGTTAAAAGCGCTAAAAACAGCACCACCAACAAAACCATGACAAAAAATAATGCCATGAGCTTTTTTACAATTTTTTTCATCGACACATCACTCCTATTTCGGTTAACTCAAGTGTATCACAATTTGTTGTTTTTCGACAATATAACTTGATATACAGTTCTAAATAAAATCTGTTTAACCGAATACACAGTTAAACAGATTTTAATAATTTTACACTTCTTCCTTACTTAAAAACTCATCTTTCAGTGAATGAATAAACTTCATAAAATGTGGTCTAAACACAAACGCTGCGTAGAAATAATACACCGGTGTGAACAAGATATTACCACCGAATACAATCAGTAATGTCCAGGTCCATTTAGCATAACCTTGGGTTTCACAATGTTTGTACACCAAGAAGTAAATGAGAACATAGTAAGCCGCAAGGCCAACCAACGCAACTAGAACAAAGAAAGTGCTCCCATTATCCATGTTAATAAAACGATTAAATACTCCTGGTGTCGTCATACCACCTGTGTTAAACCAAGCAACACCTGCGGCAGTAAAAAACTGAATTGTACGGATTGTAAGTAAAGTCATTTGTTGTGCAAACATCACGATGAAAATAACAAATGCAACATACTCATACGGTCTTTTAGAATCCTTTTTTAGTTCTTCAACACTCATTTAATCACCCTTCTTTCTATGGTTTAAATCTTTAATTCTTTATGGATGTTTATCGTTCTTGTCCAGCGATATAGAACTCGATATTTCCTTTTTCGTCATCGTCATCAAACACGATGTTTTCGGTGTTGTTAGTAAATGTATTTTCAAGTATTTCTCCTTGAATATTCCCTGAATACATATCGTCAGAGTAGTGCCCAATAACACCCGAGGCAAAAGCATAAATTGCAATATCGTTCCCTATAAAG
>SKFU01000086.1 GCA_007117835.1 Candidatus Izemoplasma sp.
AGTAGTGCTTTGCTTTTGGGATTATTCAAAATACTAGGGGGTCCTTGCTCAACGATATCACCCTTATCCATGAAGATTACATAATCCGCAAAGTCGCGTACAAAACTCATAACGTGGGTAACGAAAACAAAACTTTTGCCTAAGTCTCTTAAGTCTTCAACCGCAGTTAATACTTCATGTGTCAAAATAGGATCAAGTGATGAAGTGGGTTCATCTAAGAAAATGATGTCTGGATTCACCGATAATGCACGTGCAATTGATGCTCGCTGTGCTTGACCACCAGAAACATTTTTTGGAAGTTTGTGTGCTTGGTCTTCTAGTTGAAGTCTTTTTAAGTTTTTAAGGGCAATCTCTTTAGCCTCTTTTTTTTCAATGTTTCTTGTTTTTTCTAAAACGAGTGTAATGTTATCAAGTAGCGTTAAGTGAGGAAACAAATTGTGACTTTGAAATACGAATCCAACAGATTTTCGATAGGATTCATCTTTTACGCTTTTATCATTGATAAAAACCTCACCCTGTGTGGGTTTTTCTAACCCACTTAAAATGCGTAATAAAGTGGATTTTCCTGAACCTGAAACACCAACCAACGCAATTGATTTATAATTATCTAAATCTAAGTTTAAGTGATTTAGTACTTGGATATCATAAGCATGGGTTAACTCTTTAATTTGTAATTTCATTGTAAAGACCATCGCCTTTCAAGTAGTTTAGTAAGCTGTGATAAAGGGATGGTTATAATTAAGTAAAGCGCCCACATCAGTAAATAACCTTCATTAAAGGCAAACGTTCTTGATTGCGCAATCTGAATTGCGTAATAAAGTTCTTTATGACTTATGACACTTAACAAAGCACTCCCTTTTATAATTAACGAAAAATTATTCATTAAAGGCGGCATTAAAATTCTAACGACTTGTGGGATGATAATATAGCGATAGCGTTGAAATGGTGTAAACCCAAATAAGTCCATGGCCATGTATTGCTCATCGGCAATACTTGAGAAGGCACTTTTAAAAATATTGGTCATGTAAGGTGTGATGTAGATTACTAATCCCAATATACCCATGACCGAACGGCTATAGATATCAAACGCTGGACCGATTAAAAACGCCATTGCAACAATCATTACAAGCAGTGGGGTACCGTATATAATCTCAGTGAAAACATCGACAAAGGCTTGAAAAAAGCGGAATTTAGAGGTGGTTAGTAAATATAGGATGAAGCCTAAAATAACACTTCCGATTAAGGCAATAATTGAGACGAAAATAGTATTAACAAATCCCTCTCTAATTAATCTGCCATAGCCATCCAGTAACGATAAGTCGAAAGGTCTTCTTTGTCTAATAACAACAAGGTATGCAAAACCTAAGAAGAGTCCAATCGAAAGTAGATAGTATAATGTTTTTTTATTCATTAATAAAGAAATCTAATCCATAGCGTTCTAATAAAGCAGTTACCTCTTCATCCCAACGTGCACTAAATATATCATACAGTCCACCGTCTTCTAATGTCTCAATAAACTCATTGGCTAAATCTAACAAATCTGAGTTGCCTTTCGCAACTGCCATTCCGATTGGACTCGACACAAAAGGTTCCCAAACAACTAAGGTAGTATCACGATTGACTCGATGACCATTTGTCACAGGAAAAGCGCTCATTAATAAAATATCTGCGGTGCCCTGTGATACTTCGTTGATTGCTGAGTTCAAATCAACAGCTTCAATGACATCTTTTCCATAAGATGTAGGAATTGATGCTGAAACTTGAGAAGCAATCCCAACAAATTGTGCATTGTCAATCGCCAATAATTGTTCATTTGTTGTATCTTCTGTGATGCCGTTTGCATCAGCGAAATCTTGATTAACTAAACTAATAATCTTGAAATAGAAATAAGGGTCTGAGAAATCAACCACTTGAGCACGCTCTTCAGTAATGCTCATTGATGCAATTATAATATCTATTTCATTTGAATTTAACGATGGAATCAAAGAACCAAACTGTGTATTAACAATTTCTACTTTACGTCCAATAAACTCACCAAAGGCAAGTGCCACATCGACACTAATACCGTAAGCCACATCATCATCAATCGTTTCAAATGGTGGGTATCTTAAATCCATTCCAACACGTAAAACTTTTTGTTCTGTATACCATGTCTCATCAATACGATCATAGTATAACTTTTCGTTTTCTTCTGTATTCCCATTGTCACCTTGACACGCGGCTAAAGCGAAAACAGAAACAAAAAACACAAGTAATAACATTATTTTTTTCATATAAAAACTCCCCTTTTAATTTGATTTATATATATCTTTATACCTAACAATAAAAAGATAAGTTTATTATAGACTTTGTTTCGAATTCGTACAAATCATACGCAAAAGTAATCTAGAAATACACAATAAATATACACACAAAAAATTTAATTAGAGTGTTTTTTGAGTTCAAACATACAATTGAACCAATCATTTTAAAAAATGGTGAAGAAATGACAAAATTTTCTCAAATGCAGTCATTATTACCATTCAACTTAGTAATTAGAGGTGTTTATTTTATAAGCAAAAGAAATTATACCGTTGGTTGTTAGTGTGGGGTTAAAAAGTATTGGATCAAACTCTGTCGTTTCAATAATCAGTTTTCTGCTTTATCGTTTAAAACAAAAACTAGGGTTTATCGTTGTTAAACGGCTATGAATAACCATCTAAACGATGTTAAGTTTAGAAAAAAACGCTTAAAAAGAAAGATTCAGTCTAAAGAAGTACGATTGGATTTATTTGATTATAAGGCTTTAATTTGTTAGTATAGTAGTGTCTTGAAGTTTGTAATAAAGCGTGAGGTATGCCATACTTTAAACGTAAACACACCCATTAAATCGTTAAAGACTACAGCTGAGGGAGTAAATAATGGTAAAAGCAGTGACTGAGCCAAAAGAAAAAGCTAAGATTGCAGCGAAAATACTTTTAGATTTGCCGGCTTGGTTTGGTATTCCTGAGGCGACCAAAACATACATTGATGATAGCCAAACCATGCCTTTTTTTGCGTATGACTTAAATCAGGAAGCTGTGGGCTTTATTAGTCTTAAAGAAACCAGTAAGTACACCGTAGAAATCTATTGCATGGGCGTGTTAAAAGCTTACCACAGAAAAGGCTTTGGAAAAGCATTAATTGCTGCCGCAGAACACTATGCAGTAAACCAAGGGTATCACCTGATTCAAGTTAAAACAGTTGAATCAGGTCATTATGATATTTATGACCACACCGCTCAGTTTTACCGCACAAGCGGATTTAAAGACTTTGAAGTGTTTAAAACTCTGTGGGACAAGCACAATCCGTGTCAAGTATTGATAAAATGTCTAAAACACCATCAGTAAAACAGAAATATGATACAATAAAAGATGAGGTGATAAGATTGAAATTCAAAGATTACAAGTACGTTCGTCCAGATTTAAACGAAACCAAAGATGCGTTTAATATTGCGTTAAATCGATTTAAAGAAGCATCATCGATCGATGATGCTGAAAAAGCAATTGATCAAATCAATCGTTTAAGATTTGATTTTAATACGATGTCGACACTGGCATACATTCGTAACTCGATTGATACAAACGATACGTTTTACGATCAAGAAAAAGATTTTTTCGATCAAAACAGTCCGCGATTTTCACAGTTAAATAATTTGTTTTATCAAGCACTTGTCAAAACAAAATTCCGTTCAGAACTTGAACAACGTAAAGGCGCGTTACTGTTTAAGAAGGCAGAACTTTCACTGACAACATTCAGTCCAGAAATTATGCAAGATTTACAAGAAGAAAACATTTTGGCCAGTCAGTTTCAAAAACTGATGGCGAGTGCTCAAATTGAGTTTGAAGGAAAAAAACGTAACCTATCACAAATGGGACCTTTTTCCCAAAGTATTGATCGCAACATGCGTAAAAAAGCTTCACTTGCGACCACAGGGTTTTTAAAACAAAACGAAGAAAAGCTAGATAAAATTTATGATCAACTGGTGCATGTTCGCGATAAAATCGCGAAAACATTGGGTTATCAAAGTTTTATTGAACTGGCTTATAACCGTTGGGGACGCACCGATTATGGACCAAAAGATGTTGCACAGTTTCGAAAACAAGTGCTTGAACACGTGGTGCCTATCAACACAATGCTCACAAATCAAAAACAAAAGCGCCTTAAACTCGATACACTGTATCACTATGACTTAGCCCTTGAATTTGAAAGTGGCAACCCAACACCAAAAGGGGATAAAGACTGGATGGTCAAAAAAGCCAGTCAAATGTATCAAGAAATGAGCCCAGAAACCGATGAGTTCTTTACCTTTATGAAATCGCGTGAACTGCTTGATTTAGAAGCAAAAAAAGGTAAAGCTGGTGGCGGTTATTGTACATTTATTGCCAATTATGATTCACCATTTATCTTTTCTAACTTTAATGGCACCAAAGGCGATGTGGATGTCTTAACCCATGAGGCGGGCCATGCTTTCCAAATGTATATGAGCCGTCATCATGAAGTCCCAGAATACATGACATCCTCACAAGACATCATGGAAATCCACTCCATGAGCATGGAGTTCTTTGCGTGGCCTTGGGTTCACTTATTTTTTGAAGAAGATACCGAAAAATACAAATACACGCATTTAACATACGCATTAAGCTTACTTGCTTATACCTCAGCGTATGACGAGTTCCAACATGAAATTTACGCCAATCCAGAGTTATCGATGGCTGAGCGTAAAGCGGTATGGCGTGATATCGATAAAAAGTATTTTCCTTACAAAGTCTATGATGACAACGATTACTTAGAGCGTGGAAACGCTTGGCAAAATGTTATGCACTTGTTTGCGGTGCCATTTTACATGATTGATTACGCCCTAGCGCAAGTGTGTGCATTACAGTATTGGGCAGAATCAAGAATCGACCGGGATACCGCTTGGAAAAGCTATTTATCGCTTTGTAAAGCGGGTGGTTCAGACTCGTATCTCGGACTCTTAAAACGCGCCCAAAGAAACAATCCTTTTGAAGCAGGCAGCTTAAAACAAGTGATGCCTGCGATTAAACAGTATTTAGAAAGCATCGACGATACCAAACTATAACCGAAAATTTAATCTAAAAACCCCTATTTCTAGGGGTTTTTATTTAAATATGATACAATGGAAGTACTAAGGATAAAGGATGTTCATCATGAAAAAAAACGCCTTAAAAAAACTTCTTCGTCATCATGACCCATACGATCACACGGGCACTGATCAGTGGTTTACCGAGGCTTTAACAGCAAACGCTGCCCATCACGCGACACACTGCGCGTCTTACGAAGACATTCTTAAGCAGTTTGAGTGTGATCTTTCAACCATTCAAACAGTTGAAGACATCGCCCAAATTCCACCGCTACCCACGGTGTATTTTAAGCGCCATCAAATGCACTCAGCACCGCTAAAAAAGATGGTCATAAAAGCCACCTCTTCAGGCACCACTTCAGGTAAAAAAAGTATGATAGGCATGCGTTACAAAGACTTATATAATGGCTTTAAAATGATTTGGAAATTGTTTAAATATCATAAATTATGGTCGCTAAAACGTGTAAACTATTTCATTTTTGGCTACGAACCGACCAAGCATGTGGATTTAGTGAATATGAAATCGGCCAATGGCTTTACGTATGTTGCCCCCGCAAAAAAACGCATCTACGCAATGCGTTGGGATAACGCTAGCGGTGGCTTTAAAGTCGATTTAGATACAATGAAAGAAGGCTTAATTAAAGCTGCTAAACAACGCCATCCAATCCGCACCATCGGGTTTCCTGCGTATACCTATTTTTTGCTAAAAGCAATGCAAGAAGAAGGCATCGCTTTACAAATGCCTAAAGGCTCACTAGTAACCATTGGCGGTGGCTGGAAAGAGTTTTATACTGAAGCCGTCGATAAACAAGCATTTTATGATTTAGTAAAACAAGTCTTAGGCATTGAAGAAAAAAATATCATCGAGTTTTTTGGTGCTGTTGAACATCCGGTCGTCATGCCTGATTGTGAATATCATCGCATTCATGTCCCGGTGTATTCCCGCGTGATCATTCGAGACCCTGAAACACTTGAACCGTTACCTAAAAAAGCAGTTGGCATCATCAATTTCTTATCACCCATGAACCAAACCACTCCGCTCACATCGGTGATGACCGATGATTTGGGGATTTTACATGAGGGTTGTGAATGTGGGCTAAAAGCACCATGGCTTGAAATTATTGGCCGTGTTGGCATGAAAGACATTGCAACCTGCGCACAGGGCGCAGAAACACTGCTTAACAAAACGAGGTGAGCACATGATATTATACCAAGGCATCATTGAAGAAAATAGTCAATTAAAAACACGACTTGCATCGTTAAAAGACGATTGTTATGAGACGTTAAATCATGCGCACCCACTTGAAACTGACTGGGTCATTCAAGCCTGTAATCAACTCACTCAAAAAATAATCGCCAAACAGTTTGATCACATTATCCAACCGTTATTAACACAATATGATATTCCTGAAGCACACTTTAAGCATTACCTCAAGATGTTTAGCCAAGAAGCCTTAGAACAAAAAGTAGCGTTTGAGTTAAATCCACAATCAATGAAAACCACCACCGATGAAACTCACGAACGCAAACTGTATCCTCTGGGTATTTTATTTCATATTGCGGCGGGCAATATTGATGTCTTACCCGCATACTCCGTGATTGAAGGCTTGCTTGCAGGCAACATCAACATTCTTAAACTTCCCACAGGAGACCAAGGGGTGTCTGTGACGTTACTGAACGCGTTAATTCAAATTGAACCACGCTTAAAACCATACATTTATGTTTTTGATGTACCCTCAACAGATCAAGAGACTTTACTGCAGTTTTCAAAGATCGCTGATGCCATCGTTGTTTGGGGTGGCGATGACGCAGTCAAAGCCGCAAGAGTGATGGCTACCGCCAACACTAAAATCATTGATTGGGGTCATAAACTATCGTTTGCTTATGCGAGTTTAGATGCATCTGACACTGATTTAAAGGCATTGGCCCAAAACATTTTTTCAACCAATCAACTGTTATGTTCTTCAGCCCAAGGCATATATGTCGATACCCGCGATTACGCTGAACTCGATCGATTCGCAGAACGTTTCTTTAATATTATGAAAGGGATGCATGCGGATTATCAACCCGTTCCATTAGGCATCCGCAGCCAACATACACTTGAACTGTATTATGAACAAATCATTCAAAAAGACACACAAAAAACGATTTTTAAACACCGGGAATTTAGTGTTGTGGCTTGTCGTGACCAACGGTTAGAACCCTCATTACTTTTTCGTAATGTTTGGGTTAAAACATTACCTAAAGAAGCCATCATCAACACGTTAAAACCACATAAGAATCACTTGCAAACAGCAAGTATTCTTGCGAGTAAAGACAGTTATCACAGTTATCAAGAATTGCTAATAAAAGCGGGTGTTGTGCGCATTAAAGCCCCGAATGAAATGTCTTACACCCATACCAATGAAAGTCATGATGGGATGTTGCCACTCAGGTTATACACCAGAATCGTTGATTGCGTTGTACCTAGAAATGATTTAAACCATAAAAAATAAGGAGAGATAGCACATGGGATTTTTTAAAAAACTTTTCAAGAAAGAATCAAAAGAGGCCCCTAAACACGAGTCACAAGTACCTGCAAGTCCTAAAAAAACTGAGGCATCACCGAAAGAAGTAAAACCCACAAATGATGTCAAGCCACGCAAGTATCACGTGTCATACAACCGCGATCCACAAAGTGAACACCATAAAATGTGGCGTGTAAGAAAAGAACAATCGGATAAAACCATTAAGTTCTTTAAAACACAAAAAGAAGCCATTGATTATGCACAATCTTTAGCAGAACATGCAGGCACCTCAGTGGTTGTGCATAAAATGGATGGCACCATTCGTAAACAAAACTACCGATAAATCGAATCGCAAATTCATTAAAAAATACGACAATCATGAATTACTTTGTCGTATTTTTGATATGTTTATCATATTTTTTTATGCGCTATGCTATAATACTTTTATCAAACCGTTTGCAACTCTGAACGATAAGCTCTTAAAATACCATACGCTTTTTCATGGTAAGATTTATTGATCACAAAATCATCGGTTACAATTTTATCCATTTCTTGGTTATACCAATCAATGACCTTGTCTAAAACAATTTGCATCATTTCATAATCATTGCCTTCAACAGCTCTTTTCAGTTCTTTCGTATAACCAACCATAAAAGGATTGCGTGTATACGTGTGAATGGTGCCAATGATACCATTCAATTCTAACATAAACTCTTTTTTTAACATCTCGTGCTCTCCTTTTTTACGATTATAGTCTTACGTATTCAGGTTCTTCCTTATCATGAAACCCTAAACGGACATACTCAGGTTCTTCCTTATCATGAAATCCTAAACGGACATACTCAGGTTCTTCCTTATCATGAAATCCTAAACGGACATACTCAGGTTCTTCCTTATCATGGAAACCTAGTGAATCAAATGCGCTATGGCTCACAGTATTCATTGTCGACGTACTCGTCATGGTAAAAACCATTAAAATCAAAGTTAAAACGATTAAAGCTAATGTTGTTTTTTTCATTTAAATCGCCACCTTTCGTTAATATAATACCCTAGTATTACATTAAAAAAAAGCGCGGATATGTCGTACTTTAGGAGTTTTTTATGGATTCAATGGAACTTGCCAATTATTTAGAAAAAGTCCGTTACGGACGTAAAATATCTCAAGAACGATTTGTTGAGGGGATTTGTTCGCTAAGACAATATCAGCGTTATCGTAGTGGCGAATGTGAAGTTCCTGTTGAGAAAATTGAAATGTTCGCAGTTAAACTCAATATTCCAAGGCAAAAACTACTGAATGAGTTTGAAAAAGAAAAAAACCAACAAAATTTATTGATCGATGAATTTTACAATGCCGTCGTCAATCAAAACCGTGAACTGATTGAAACACTTAAGAAAAAAATTAAGAAAGATATCATTATTGAAGAAGAAAATAAAGTGTACTACCACCATGCGTTAATTCGTGATGACTATCTTACAAATCGGATTACAGATGCGGTTGCACTGTCGAAAACTAAAGTACTGATTAATTTTCCAAACGTCTTAAAAAACCATTATTTTACGGATATTGAAATTTTGATACTCAGTTCAATGCTTAATATGTTAACGGGCAAAGAGCACTTAAAATTGCTTGAGCGGCTTTCAAACTTATTTGATACAGAAGAAAACATACTCAGTGCTGGGAACCATAAAATATACTCACTGATTTTAATGCGACTAGCCAAAGCCTCAGGTATGGTTGATGATTATGAGCGGGTTATTAAACTCTGTGATTTAGCAATTGCAAAAGGTGTCCTCATTAAACAGTTTTATTTAATGGAAAACTTTTATTACTATAAAGCGCTATCCCATTATTATTTAGAAGAATTTATGGCGTATGAAGACAGTTTGTTTAAGTGTTATAACGTCTTACAATTAGAAGGAAATACCCAAAAGATTGATAAATTTACAGAGCGTATTGAATCTGACTTCAAGATTAATTTCACACTGTTTATTATCAATTATCTTAAAAAAACATATATTTAAAGTCTCTGGTGCGGTTATTAGGCATCGAGACTTTTTTAAAACTACGACATATCCGCGCTGTTTTTAGTGTGCTATCAAAAGTAAAATAAAGATAATCATATGTGACATCAAGAAAGGATAGCATTAGCAAGGTGATTTTATGATTAGACTCGCGCAATTAAAAAAACTGGTTATTCTTTTAACAGTCGTTGTTTTAGCAACGCACTTTTATATGTCACGCACCGCATCCATCGTCTTCACCATGAACACCATGTATGGTTTTTATGTCCTAGTGTTAAGTGTTTATGCGTATCTTTTATATGCGGTTTATCAAAAAAGAATGTATTATCGAAGCTTTGCAACATCAACATTCTTATCCACTTCTGTCCCTGATTTTGTGTTTAGCTTTCAACCCGCATCAACAACGGTAAAGACGTTTAGTCACCATGATGAAATGATTTTAACGCAAAAACATTTCATCAACTGGATGCAATCAAATGCGATGCCATTTGGGATTGCCCTTTATGTCCAAATTGACAATTATAGTGAACTTCAAAGGGCTTACGGGCATCGTTTTACAACCCTTATGATGGCCCACTATAACAAACAAGGATATGAGCTGTTTGATAAAAACTGTGTCTTCGGTCGCGTTTCTGATAACATGTATTTGTTTGTGCAACTAGGGCCTCAAGTTAACCATGAATCAAAAGGACTTTTTGTTAATACCATTAAAGATGTTTTCAGTGAACCAATTAAATACGAAGGTAAAGCCGTGCGTATCAAGAAGACCATCGGGATTGCCGTCACAAACCGTAGTATAGATGACGATTATATTTTACTAAATGAAGCAAAGCTTGCCTTAGAAGCCGCCTATAATAATCACCTAAAAGAAGCAGAGTTTGATAGCCAATTAAAAAACAGAATTGTGTACGAAACAAAGATGATGAATCGACTCAGTCAAGCAATCAATGAAGAAAAAATCCAAGTCGTTTATCAAAACATTATGGATGTGCGTTCAAATGAAGTTCACGCCGTTGAAGTTTTGTCACGTTGGTTTGATGTTGAATTTGGAAACATAGACCCAGAAAGCATGTTAGAGATTGCTAGACAAGCGAACTTGATTCGTGAACTTGATGAATATCTGATAGAAAAAGCGCTGGTATTATACAACAAACTTATCGAAATCCATCACACCGCAATCCTATCATTAAATATCACGCCAGAAACATTTTTAGATCCCTATAGTTCAAAAAGACTTAAAGCCATGACCGATAGCCACAACATACCTGCAGAAAAAGTGTGTGTTGAAGTATCTGAAACATTGTTCTCACAAGATGTTGATCACTGTCTTGAGGCTGTAAAACAGTATCATAAACAAGGGTTCTTGATTGCCATCGATGACTTTGGAAAAGCTTTCTCATCACTAGGGATATTAAATAAGATACCGTATGACTATTTAAAAATAGATCGTGGGCTTACAGAAGATATCGAAAACCCAAAAACCCTAGAAATCATTAAGATGTTAAAAACTGTGACTGAAATGTCTTCTAAAGCACTGATCGTTGAAGGGATTGAAACACTTGAACAATACGCGTTATTGTTTGATCATAACTGCACACTTTTACAAGGATTTTATATTCATAAACCGGAACCTTTAAGTCAAAAACAGTAAAAAAGAACATTTTTAATGTTCTTTTTTACTGGCCAATTATAAACCCATCATCTGCGTGATATATGACTAAGTTTTGATTTTGTTGAAACGCCACATAATGCGTATCATGTAAGTGCATCACAATGAAAAACGGGATATCATAGTGGGCTGAATGATAATCGTTCAAAACAGACGACGTGAGCTCTAACCGCACGCTAGCATACATCGTATGCACATCATAATCATCATCGTTAAAGGTGTTTAATAACGTAAGTGCATCTTCAACCGAGTAAAGCAAAGGCCACTCAACCGCTTTTGCGTCTTGGTTTGGATGGTTTGGAATAATCACGAGTGATGGGTTGTTATCGTGATAACCGTAAGCATAATAACCACCACGTCGCATCGGTTGATACTCAAAGAAAAAATCATAATCACAATTTGCATCAACCACAAAGTGAATCACATCAAGCGCGCCCATGTCAGTTACAAGTCTATAGGCATCTGCGTTAGAACGCGGCTTTTCTTCTAAACCACAACCTGAGATGATCATTAAACAGACAAACAGGGTTAAAACCAACTTCATAAAATCCCTCCTTTACTCTATAATACCGTTAATACACAATAGCATCAACTGTGAATTACACAAAACACTGGCTTTTATTTTTTATTGTGTTATAATTACAAAGTTCGATGCAGCAAAAATCGGTACCGCAGATGTGCAAAGTTAAAACGTTGGCATAATTTGCAACGTTTTTTAAATGGGATCGAACCAAGAAGGAGAGACCCAATGACATTTCAAGAACTGAACATGAACAACCAATTACTAAACGCCATTACTAAAAGTGGCTATCTAGAACCCACAGCGATTCAAGCACAAGCCATTCCTCACATATTGGCAGGAAAAGACATGCTTGGCAGTGCCCAAACAGGCACCGGTAAAACCGCTGCTTTTGCTTTACCCATCATTCAACGTATTCAAGAATCACCGATAAAGCACGGTAAAAAACAGCCCAAAGCATTGATTCTTGCACCCACACGTGAACTCGCACTGCAAATCAAAGAAAGCTTTACCTTGTATGCTCGGTTTAGTCAACTAAGAGTTGTGGCGATTTATGGCGGGGTTCCAAAGCGTAATCAAATTCAAAACTTAAAACGCGGTGTCGATGTTATCATCGCAACACCGGGACGTTTACTTGATTTAATGATGATGAAAATCATCGACTTAAGTACCATCGAATACTATGTACTCGATGAAGCCGATCGTATGCTTGACATGGGATTCATTCACGATGTCAAAAGCATCTCTGAATCGATTACCTCAACGCATCAAACGATGTTATTTTCAGCAACGCTTCCCCCAAGCATTCTTAACTTATCAAAATCACTCTTAAATCAACCTGTGCGTGTTGAAATTGCCAAAGACAACACCCCGTTAGAAACAATTAATCAAAAAATCTACTATTTGGATAAAGCCAATAAATCCGCACTCATTCAAAGCATTTTAAAAGATCCAGCCGTCTACTCTGCCTTAGTCTTTGTGAGAACTAAGCAAGGCGCAAATCGTTTAATGAAGTCATTAAATGATGCCGGCGTTGAATGTGGCGCAATTCACGGTAATAAAACCCAAGCGCAACGTCAAAGCACATTAAATTTATTTAAAC
This sequence comes from Candidatus Izemoplasma sp., assembly GCA_007117835.1. GTDB lineage: Bacteria > Bacillota_I > Bacilli_A > Izemoplasmatales > Izemoplasmataceae > CSBR16-107. The sequence continues at coordinate 12,943 of SKFU01000086.1, forward strand.
AACATAAAATTCGTGTGTTGGTTGCGACTGATGTGGCATCTCGCGGAATTGATATTGATGCATTGTCACATGTTATTAACTACGATTTACCAGAAACCCCTGACACGTACTTACATCGTATAGGACGTACAGCGCGTGCAGGCAAACTCGGCACAAGTATATCGTTATGCAGTCCAGAAGAACGTCACCTTGTGAAATCCATTCAAGCGCATATCAATATGGTGATTCCGATTGAATCAGACCATCCTTTCAAACAAAAAAAGCCGGTTTTTAAACCGAGTTTTGCACCGCAAGAAAATAAGAAAAAAAGCCGAAACCGTCAAAAAAACAACACCCGCAGTCGTGATTATCAGTTTACGGCTAAGAAAAAAAAGCCCTATAAACAATACGCAAGTGCATAATCACATGAAACCAGGCAATTAAAAACGATAGTTATATCAACGCATCGCCGATAAAGGGGATGCGTTTTTTATAAAATCAATGGTTTAAGACATAAAAAAATATGATAAGATAAAACATGTGCGCAATGTCTTGTAGTGGCTGTCGGCGAACACCTCATAAAAATTTCCAATTGAGCCGACATATCATAAAAAAAAGCACGTCAAGACGTGCAATAAAACAACGTACTGTAAGCAATTAAATATTTTTTAGCGGTTTAATTATTGTTCGTACCTTTAAACCGTTTTAGTAGAAAACACTATTTTTAAAAACACATTAACGCCCAACAACACCACAAACAAAATGATCAAAGACAAATACAAATTAAAACCACCTTGTGGGTTTAACAAGCCACTAAAAATCACCATAAAAAGACACCCAATGACTGTGATTGTTGTAAACATCATCGCAGTACTTGCCAATACCCCGTGGGCTTTCCAGGCTTTAGCGACTGTGTGTATCATCGGTTTTTTTGACAACTTAAACACTGACTTAATGCCATAATACACGTCTTTGTACATCCAAATGATGACCGCGACTGTGACAATCAATGTACGTATTAGTAAATGTGTATACGCAAAAGTACCTGTTTTAGGGACGTCAATTCCTGTAACCATCATGATGTTGTTAATGACTGTAATGAAAGTGAAACCTAAAGCAATATGCAGAAAAACACCACTGTTTTGATGCCACCTTAACCATTG
>SKFU01000066.1 GCA_007117835.1 Candidatus Izemoplasma sp.
AAAGCGAAAAATTTAATATGACTCATTATTAGTCCTCCTTATGACGTCAAATGTACTCTTTATTATATCATAAATGTGTTTGTTTCATAGTGTCGACGATAAACTTGCTTTTTTTTTCCATAACACTTTGAAAAGTCTTATGTTAAACTATACTTAGGTGATACTATGATTCAATATCCAAATAAGAAACCAGTATTTCAAAAATCAAAAATGAGTGTTAAAAACCGTGGCATGAGTTTTGAGCGCTTGATTGATGAAAGCAACGCATACTATAATGCGCATCATATTGCCGTGATTCACAAAAAGCCAACACCGATTCAAATTGTTAAGGTAGATTATCCGTCACGTCAATCGGCTAAAATTACTGAAGCCTATTATAAAACGCCATCTACGACCGATTATAATGGTGTTTACAAAGGGCGTTATATTGATTTTGATGTGAAAGAAACGCACAGTAAGACATCATTCCCACTCAAAAACATCCACCCGCATCAAATAAACCATTTAAACGCTGTACATGCGCAAAAAGGTATTGCCTTTTTGTTAATATACTTTAAGGCATACGATGAGATTTTTTACTTGCCTTATGAGGCACTTGAGGTATTTATAAACCGTGCCTTGAAAGGCCGACAATCGGTTACTTATGAAGAACTTAAACGTGTTGCGCCAATGATAAAAGAGCAGTTAAATCCACGGATTGATTATTTGAAAGTGATTGATGAGATAACGCGTAGACAATAAAATGCATTTCTGAAATAGTCATTTCAGAAATGCATTTTTCTTATCATTTTATGGTACTACCACTACGAATGTGTTTATCTTTAATAATGGCACCTGACATAATACGACAGTTTCTTTCAATAATTGTGTGATCAGGTATTTGAACCCCTTTCGCAATCACATTAATGCCTGAATAAAGCAACTCAGGTTTTTCTTTGTTTGGTGAATTATCAGTACCAAAACCGATACGCGCGTTGTATCCTATGCGCACATTTTTATCAATGATGGCATTTTCGATAATCGCACCAGGCATGATTTCTGTGTCATTAAGTATCACGCTGTTTTTGATTTTTGCGGTTGGATGCACAATAACACCAGGACTTAACACAGAGCGTGTTACTTCTCCTGCAACGATAGTCCCATTTGAGATTAATGCCTGTGAAATCACCGCATTTGAGCCGATCTTAACACTTGGCATTTCTTCAGACTTGGTATGTATCTTCCAGTCTCTGTCATACATATCGAGTGGAATTTTATCCACAGTACTCGTCAACTCTAGACTTGCGTCTAAATATGCTTGATATGTCCCAACATCTTTCCAATAATCTTTAAATACATAAGCGTATACTTTTCGTTTAAGTAAATAAGGAATGATGTGTTTTCCAAAATCTAAGTCAGGTTCTTTAACAGTTTCTAAAGCCTCTAACAAGGTGTCTGTATTAAAAACATAAATACCCATTGATGCCAAATTACTGTCAGTCGTCTTCGGTTTTTCACGGAAAGCATTAATACGTAAGTCATCATCGGTAGAAAGAATACCGAATTGATGTGTTTCTTCCCAAGCGACTTCTTGAACACCAATCGTTAACTCAGAACCACGTTTTTTATGGTCTTCTATCATCTTTCGATAATCCATTTTATAGACGTGATCACCGGACAATATTAACACATATTTTGCTTTAGCACGTTTTACAAATTCTATGTTTTGAAGCACCGCATCTGCCGTCCCAGAGTACCAATCTTTGTAAGGCTGCAACAAAGTTAAACGGGTGTCTCTTCTGTCTAAATCCCAGGGCTTACCGACACCAATATGTTCATTCAGTGACAGCGGTAAATACTGTGTTAATATACCGATGTGATAAATACCCGAGTTACTACAATTACTTAGTGTAAAATCAATAATTCGATATTTACCTGCGAATGGCACCGCAGGTTTAACACGTTTTTCAGACAAAATATCCAATCTTGATCCTCGACCACCGGCCAAGATTAACGCTAAAGTTTCCATTATTTTCCTCCGTTCAATGATTGATATATGTTTTGATATGCTAATGCACTTTGTTCCCAACTGAAATCTGCTTGCATTGCTCTGCGTTTTAACAGTTTAAAAATACTTGGATTATGGTATACGTCGAGCGCTTGTTCAATCGCATACGCCATGTCTTCACCATCATAATTCTCAAACGCAAAGCCATTGCCTTCATCGGTATATCGATTATATGACTCAATGGTGTCTTTTAAACCACCTGTTTTTCTAACAATAGGGAGTGTGCCATAACGTAAACTAATCAACTGTGCCAAACCACATGGCTCAAACCGACTCGGCATCAAAAAGAAATCCACCCCCGCATATATTTGACGGGCAATACTGTCATTATAACCAAAATATAACCCAACATTATTAGGGTATTTACGTTTTAATTGCTCAAAAAATTGTTGAATATTTTGATCGCCACTACCCAAGATAATGAGTTGAATTGAATCAGTTTTTAAAAACTGTTCAATGGATTGTTCTAGAAGCGGAAAACCTTTAGCCTCAGTTAAACGAGATACCATACCAATGACAGGTTTATTGCGTACGTCTAAATGAAACATATTAAGTAGATAATCACGATTGGCTTTTTTGCCTTTTAAATAGTTGTAAGGAGAGTAATTAAATGCGATTTTTGAATCAGTTTTAGGATCAAAGTCAGAATAATCAATGCCATTAACAATGCCAGTAAAATTTGCCTTGCGTTCACTTAACAGCCCTTCTAATCCAAACCCATAATAAGCATATTGTAGTTCTTCGGCATAGGTTTTAGAGACTGTCAAAATTTGATCAACAGTCACAATCGCTGTTTTTAAAAAGTTGATTTGATGATTGAACTCGAGTTCAGAACTGTATGGGACATTCAAATAAGGCAATAGCGTTTTATTAAACTGACCTTGATATGCAATATTATGAATGGTGAGCACGGTTTTAATTTTTTCGTATTTTGCTTGATGCGTATCACTCACCCGCATGATATAAGGTATCAGTCCTGCTTGCCAGTCGTTGATATGTAAAATATCAGGGAAAATATCGATATGATGCATGAGTGCTAACACTGCATGATTAAAAAAGCCATAGCGCTCGCCATCATCAAAATCGCCATACAGGTTTTCTCGGTAACCAAAATAATACTCATTATCAATAAAATAATAATCAATACCACCACGATTTATCCATTGAAATCCACAGTACTCATTTTTCTGATGCACAGGAACTCGTGTATAACCAATCATTGTTAACGTCTCGTCAAACTGTTTTTTTGTTACTTGATGTTTTGGTAAAACAACACTAACTTGATGACCTAAAGATTTCATGGCTTGCGGTAAACTACCTAAGACATCGGCCAAACCACCCGTTTTAGAAAATGGTGTTGCCTCACTACCAACAAACATAATTTTCATTCGATCAACTCCTCACCTTATTATAACGCAAAAAGCGTATGATTTCACATAAAAAAGAAACATCATTTTAAGATGCACATTCGACGAAAGAAAACGTCATAGTAACTGTGCTCAAATCGATGTTTCTTTTAATAGTTTTAGTAAGCAGTCTGACTTTGTATACGCTTAAAAATAAGAAAGCCAACAATAACACACAGTAAAATTGAACCCGCCATGTAAGTCCCGTTATAGACTAAAGAATAGACTAAGACTGGTGTGCCTTCTGGTGCAAACTCGCCAAACAATATCGCACCACTTAAAAAGTGCATGAAAAAGCGTAAAAATCCACCAAAAATAATGCCCAAAACAAACATTTTCCGTGAATCTTTTTTCAGATAAAACAATAAACTAGCAAGTCCAAGTACACCAAATGCAAACAAATAATCAAGAAACAAACTACCCCAATGATATAATGTAAAACCACTAAGCATTAAGTCCAAAAACCCATAAATTACACCACTTAACACACCAATTTTTAGACCGTGGCGATAGGCAATAATGAGTAAAGGTAACATTGTTAAACTCACCGAACCACCTTGAGGTTGTCTAGGTAAAACCATGAATGCAAGTTCAATCACCACTGCCATCGCCAGTAAAATCGCAATTTCAGTAATTTGGTTTGTTTGAAGCCACTTTCTTTTCATTTAAATCATCTCCCATTAAAAAAGTTTTGTCCAAACGTCGGACAAAACCAAAAAAATTGCTGGTCATCCTACGCTGGCATTATCCAGATCAGGTTAGGTCTATTCCAGTGTCAAGAATACTCTCAGCCTAGTTCTCTAAGCTCCCCTGATTACTATTATTATAACACAATTCACCATTAAAGACAGACATTTACTCATTTTTCAAAAAAGCTTGAAACTCTAATGTAATGCCTTCAAAATCGCGCACATAAAAATGATAAATATTAAACGCGGGATTATATTTAGGTGGCGCAAGAACGAAAACTGATTGAGGTAGTTGTGAATATGCGAAATCGACGTCTTCTTGATTAGGATAGACGAAAGTAATGCAAGTGTTGGGATTCTTGGATTTCGGATGATGCGTGCAAAACCCAATTTTTCCATAACCAGGCACTGTGTATATCAAACATTTTTTTTGGTCTTTATACAATTTTAGATTCAAAATACCACCATAAAAAGTTTTTACATTTTCTAAATTTTCAACCCGATAAAAGTGAATTACATCGTCAATTTTCGATAAAATAGTCATCAATTTTCTCCTTAAATACGAATTAAAATCAGTTGATCTTCTTTGTCAACTGTGATGGGTTGTTTACTAAAGTTGCCATTGAAAATATGCACCTGTGCATTACGAACATAGCCGATTGGCATAAGCGTTTTTTGACTTGAAAAGAATACCGAAGCCGTATAGGCTTTGATGGATTCAAAATGAATCGGTAAGGCCTGATCGATTAGCGTGTGTGCTGGGTGGATTAACAACGCATTAGAATTGGTGAGTCTATGATTTGGATCAATTGAAAGTAAGCGTTCATAAAACCCTTCTGTTTCAGGGAATAATGCCAACTTACTAAGAAGCAATGAAATAATCTTATTGCTTATAATTGTATTTTCAATATCAAAATCTTTGACCAATGCATCATTTTTAGGGTCGAGCAACTCAACGATAATATTGGTGGGTTTGCTCAGAGCTTTTGTGTGTATTTTCAGTAACGCATCAATCACATTAGCATCTAAGTGCTTAGGGTCTACTGTTTCATCACTTAACAATAATAATGTGTGCGGCTCTGATGTGGTTTCTAGTGTTGCCAATAAATCATCTAAATCAGCGGCAAAAACTGTTTTGATTTGACCCATATTGAGTTGTTCGTAGTTATTCAACGCGTCTTCAATAAAAGACTTTTTCGCATTCTCACCATAAACAATAACAGTTTTAGTCATCTTTTTAAACTCAGTATTTAGTTTAATTGTCATTGCCTGAATCGGTTGGTCTAACGTTATATTTTTAACGGCATTGTTGCCAGCTAAAACAAAAAGTCTTTGGTCGTTTCCATCGACTGGTATGGCGTGTGAATGCTGCAGCACACAACGATCAAAACCGACATCATCAAGTGCATACACTTCAGACCCTTTAAACGAAAACAAGGCTAAATAAATATCTTCCATCTCTTTTTGCATTAAAGTTTGCGCAATGATCTGGCCCAATCGTTTATCAAAACAAATGGGAATCAACCGGTATTGCATAAGCGAAGCGATGGTTTGATGCATGGCCAATAGTTTTTCTTTCGTACTAAATTGTTTTATCTCTGCGACGATTGGGATGTCGTTTCTGAGTTTGAGTTGACCAAGTGCCAATACTATTTTTATGATGTTTAAGTCGCGACTGGATAGTGTTTTTTGGTCATGTAAAGGGGCTTCGATATTCATGATTAGTATCGTTTCGGCATGTTCTATTGAAACATCCAACAAATCTTTTTGCGATAATGGATCCCCTTCTTTTATGATGATGTTTAAATGTTTTAAATTTTTAACATTCTTTTTTTTAATCGCATCCAGTATTTTTGTTTCAACATAGTCGCGTTTGACCTCAGCTAGCAACAACACAGTCACCGCACGACTACTCACATATAATAAATCGGCAATCAGCTCAGGGACTTTATTGTTCCAGTTCAAAATCACAATATGGTTTTGTAAAAAAACAGCACCGGATGTTTCTTTCTTTTTTTGAAAGTAGTCTTTAATTGCATTGGTGGTTAACGCAATGATTGTCCCAGAAAACAAAACGATACCAATCATAAGCACGACGACTGCAAGAAAAAACGTACTGGGTTGATCAATGCTTAAAATTGCATTGGGTGTTAACATCCAAGTCACGCTTCCAAACACAAAGGCATTGAGAAAAGAATCATATCCATCATCAATTATCAACGCGATGAGTGCCGCAATCACAAGCACAACAATGTTAATAAAAACCATCGTTAAAATCACAAACAACAGGGGTCTTTGATACGTTTTCACACTTAATTTATGACGAACATTCTTATTTAGTTTGCCCATAACATCACCTAACTTTTTCACAGTTTATGACGAGTATATAACTTTATTATAACTTAGTATATCTTGAATATCGAAGTAAAAATAAAAAAAGTAGACTTTTTCAAGTCTACTCAATAACTTCGATAATTAATGATGGTTTTTCAACAAAACTATCGGTGATTGTAAAGGCGTTTAAAATTGTTTTTATTTCTTCTGTGATGTCTTTTTTGTTGTTATATATGTATGCGAGTACTTCACCTTGTTCTACAGTGTCTGCAACCTTTTTGTTTAAGACAATACCAACATCCATATCAATGGTATCATCTTTGGTTTCTCTACCAGCGCCGAGTCGCATGGCACTTAAACCAATGTCTAGAGCATTCAATTTTGAAACATAACCGCTTTTTTCGCTTTTAACGGCAATTAATGTTTCGTTGTGAATGTAATCATTGAGTTGTGGCATGATGCCACCTTGGGCTTCTACCATTTCTTTAAACTTAGCACTGGCCTCAAGCGAAGATATTTTTTCTTCTAAAAGTTTTCTAGCAGCGTTTAATGTTTCAGTGATGCCAGCATGGTGAACCAAATAACTGCCAATTTCAATGCATAGTTTGTTAAGATCATCAGGGCCATTACCTTGCAGTGTTCTGATTGCTTCTAGAACTTCAAGTTTGTTGCCAATAGCCATGCCTAAAGGTTCGCTCATATCGGTAATAAATGCAATGACTTTTTTACCAAAGTTTGCGCCAATATTGACCATTAAACGTCCCAAAGTACGCGCATCTTCAAGCGTCTTCATGAATGCTCCATCACCAATTTTTACATCGAGAACAATGACATCAGCACCAGAGGCTAGTTTTTTACTCATAATCGAACTTGCAATAAGCGGAATACTAGGCACAGTACCTGTCACATCACGGAGTGCATAAAGTAATTTATCAGCGGGTGCGAGTGAAGCAGTTTGTCCTGCAACCGCAATATTAATTGTATTAACTTGTTCCATAAAGGCGTGATTGGTCAAGGTGGTTTGAAACCCTTCAATGCTTTCTAATTTATCAATCGTACCACCAGTATGACCCAGTCCACGACCAGATAATTTTGCAACTTTAGCCCCACATGATGCGACCAACGGTCCAAGGACTAAAGTCGTTTTATCACCAACACCACCGGTGGAATGCTTATCAACTTTAATGCCTTCGATGGCACTTAAATCAATAATATCGCCACTTCTTAAAATGGCTTCTGTTAAATGTGTTGATTCTTCATCCGTCATGCCTTTAAAGTAAATCGCCATTAATAAACTACTCATTTGGTAATCAGGAATTTTACCTGAAACATACCCATCGATACAAAACTTAATTGCTGCTTTAGATAATTCCAAGCCATCGCGTTTGCGTTCAATAATATCTACCATACGCATACCAACATCATCTCCTTAATATTTCTTAAATCGAATTATAGTCTAACATGAGAATAGGGATATTTCAAGATATCTTACCCTTGTTCAAGTAAATCCAGTTGTTTTTGAATCCGATTTTTTACATCTTCACTCAAAGTTTGTGAGTTCATGTGGGCATAGTATTCGTGTGTTAAAAGTGGATGAAAATGCACGCTGACTTTTTGGCGTTTAAATGGCCAAAAGCGTCCGATGTTATCCATGTTATGCACCGTTGCGATTAAAATATTTGCTTTAGGCTTTATCGCGAGCTTAAATGCACCTGCTTTAAATGGACCCATTTGATTGCTGTGGCTACGCGTGCCTTCAGGAAAGATGAAAACAGGATAACCTTGTTCGTAGGCTTTAATCGCTTTAATGATTGATTCAATCGCACTACGATCGGATTCACGATAAATTGAAATATTGCCAAGCAGTTTTGCCCATTTGCCGATGATTGGCCAATCAAAAATAACTTGCTTGCCAATGAATATTAATGGTTTTTTTGCAAAGATTGGTTTTATCACAATTAAGTCAAATGCCGATTGATGATTGGACACAAGAATGAAATTATCGTTTGGGATGTTTTCAAAGCCAGTAATATTGACTTGAACTCTTACAAGTCTAATGATGAGTCTCAAAATACTATTAATAATGTTATGATAGACGAGATTTTCTGGTGTGATGGCTTTCTTATTACGACCATAAACCGCCAAAAATAAAATGACTGATAGTAACGCAAAAAGAAAACCGAAACTGACACTTAATGGCAAAATAAGGTATACCCAAGGTGTCATTAAAACGCTGTTAAATAGGACAATCGGTAATGCCGTTAAAATCAGCCAAACAATAAAAAATAGAATTGTTGCCATCGCTATTCAATCCTTTCGTACAGTGCAAATATTAACGGTTCTCTTCTTGTTTTATGAATGGTTTTATAAAGCCGCCAATCAACGGCTGGAAAATAAGTATCCCCATCATATTGACCTTGAACATGGGTTATGTATAAGCGCTTTGCAACTTTAAGACTTTGTTGATAAACGCTGGCGCCACCAATAATAAAAACTTCCTGATGGGTTGGAATTTTACTGAGATAATCATCCAAATCGTGGATTACCAACACACCATCTAAAGATAGATTTTGTTTCGTTAAAACAACGTTTTCGCGCCCTTTTAAAGGATGCCCAAGCGACTGGATAATCGATTCATAAGTCACACGCCCCATGATTACGGTGTGACCCATTGTAATTTGTTTGAAATACTTTAAGTCTTCTTTGAAGTGCCAAGGCAAAGCACCTTTGCTTCCAATCAACTGGTTGTCATCAAAAGCAACAATGATGCTAATCATTTAAACACTCACCTTTGCTTTAATTCTTGGATGTGGATTGTAATTTTCCAGTTCAAAGTCAGCGGTTGTAAAGGCAAATAAATCTTTGATTTTCGGATTAATCACCATCGTTGGTAATTCACGTGGTAAACGCGCACGCTGTGCATTGACTTGGTCGATATGATCCAAGTAAATATGCGCATCACCCATGGTATGAACAAACTCTCCATACTCTAAGTCAAGAACCTGTGCCATCATCATGGTGAGCAAAGCATAACTTGCAATATTGAAAGGCACCCCTAAAAATGCATCGGCACTACGCTGATACAATTGACAAGACAAACGGTTGTTTGCCACATAAAACTGAAACATCATATGACAAGGTGGCAATGCCATTTGGTCAATGAGTGGTGGATTCCAACTATTGACGATTAGTCTTCTTGAGTTGGGATTGTTCTTTATTTCTTTAAGGACTAAAGCCAATTGATCAACGGCACCTTTTTTTCCTTCAAAACAACGCCATTGTTTGCCATATACTGGGCCGAGTTCACCCCATTGTGCTGCAAAGTCTTCATTGACTTTTATTTTTTCAATGAATTCATCGAGTGTTTCACCAAGATACGCCTCAGATTTTCGATATTTTTCAAAAGGCCATTCATTCCAAATTCGCACATTTTCAAGCACCAATGGACGAATATTTGTGTGTCCTTGAATAAACCACAAAAGCTCAACAATAACACTCTTTAGATGAACTTTTTTTGTTGTTAGTAGTGGAAATCCTTGGTTTAAATCAAAGCGCATTTGATAACCAAATGTTGAGATTGTACCTGTCCCTGTACGATCTTTTTTTATGACACCGTGATCAAGTATGTGTTCTAAAAAATCCAAATACTGTTTCATAATACGCCTCCGTTCTTTAAATTATTATATCATAATCTAGAGAACCCCTTTCATTGTTTCACAAAAAAAACGCCGAAGCGTTTTTTAAGGGGAGAATCGTGTTACATTTAAGAAGAACTTGCTTTATCTTTATTGTTAATAAAACTTACTTTTTCAGCAATCACTTCAGGGTATGAAAATGTTTTATCCGTGTCATAGTTAAAGTGATTTTGTGCTAAACGCCCTTTAATCCCAATGACTGAACCTTTCTGACAATATTGAACGGTGTTTTCGGCAATGCCACTCCATAATGTACACCGAATGAAATCTGCTTCATATGTCCCAGATTCTGCACTTTTAAAATGACGTTGGATGGCTAAAGTCAAAGTGCTCACAGTGCGACCGTTTTCAGTGGTGCGTAGTTCGGGATCGTAAACGATTCTACCCACCAAAATGACTTGATTAATCATATGAACCTCCTGTTTTTCTTTAGTGTAACAAAACAGTCAACATACTGCACATGTCAAAAAGTAACTGATTATATAAAAATTATGATGTTTTACCCGCCACGCGCCATATATAAAAAAAACAAGCAATTTTTTGCTTGTTTTAGTGGATAAAGCCGTTGAAACTAAGTCAATATGTCAAATGTTTAAAACTCAATACTTACGTCTGAACGTTTGGCAGTTTCAGCTTCAAAGAAGACTTTTCTTTGCATACTAATCATACCCGCTACGATACTTGTAGGGAAAGTTACAATGCGTTGATTAAGGGTCGATACATTTGCATTGTAGAGTCGACGTGCTGCTTGCAAGTGCTCTTCAACATCACTAATAGAGTTTTGTAAATTAGAAAAAACTTTTTCCGCTTTTAAATCTGGGTATGCTTCTACAGCAACGTTTATGCCTGATTGCACTTCATTCATTTTACTTTGAAACTCTTGTTTTTGTTCTAACGTAAGTTCTTTTGGTAAACCAGCACGCCATTTTACAACGTTTTCAAAGACTTGGGCTTCATGTTTAGCATAGCCTTTTACGGTGTTCACCAATTTAGTTAAAACGTCAAAACGTTTGGTTAATGCCACATCAATGCCAGATTCGGCTTCTTGTACCTTTACTTCTTTTTGTCTCAACGTATTCATGGTTGCGATAAACCAAAACAGTACCAATAAGACTATCACACCAAGAACTATGAGGACGATTAATAACGGTTCATTCATGACTGATCCTCCTTAAATATGTTTTTATTGAGTTTAAGATCATCTACAATATCGTAAATAATCGCTAAATCCTTTTTAAATGTTTCAATCAGTGCTTGATCGATTTTACGAAACATACGAATCGCAAAATTATCTTTGTTATTATTAATGGCCATGTGCATTTGGGTGTCTATGAAAGAAAAGAAAATTTGGCCAGGGTGTTCGCGTTCAATTTTCATCATGCTTTCCATAAAATGTGGGGTTAACACGTAAAAGGCTGAATGCGAATTGGTAGAATAGGTTGTAAATTTTTTATTAAAAGCCATTGATTCGAGTTTAATCTTTTCATATTTTCTTCTCGATATTGGTCTACCACGTTCTAACACTTGCAAGAAACCATCAAATGTTTTATTAAAATCAAAGACATACATTTGGCCCCTAAAGAAAGTTTCATAATAGGTTTGTGTGCCATTTTTAGTATGACGGGTTTTGCGTTCTTCTAACTTTAAATCACTCGATTTAAACGTAACACCATCAATTTTTCCGGTGATTAAATCTTCGGCATAAAATCGGTCGGCTCTTTTTAAAAACTCACTGTGATACACTTCTGTTTTTGTTAGACCTCTTTTAGGGTAATACTCACCTTCTTCAATCCATTCGCCCATCATCTTTTTTAAAAAATTGAGTTTAAAATCCATCACGACTTTACTGTAGGCACTCGCCCCCATCGCAATGCTAATGGCACCGATGATAATGAATAAAATACCTAACCATAAAAATATTGTATGATCACCGAGCGTTAAAACGAGTGCAATGCCTGGTAAAATTAAAAACCCACCAATCATCGTTTTTTGTTCGGCTTTGGTTTTACGAGATTGATACTGCTGTAATTCTTTGTCCATATGCATACCTCCTAGTGACATTATACTAAATAATCATCACAAATAAAAGCCCATTTTATTTGACTTTTTATGATTTCTGAACTAATGTTTATATGATAACACCATTTATTTCCTGGGAGGTTAAGACAGTGCAAAAAATCACATACAGCAACCAGGATTTTTCTCAAGATATTTATGTCTTTGATCAACCCAAACAACCCAAAGCAGTCATTCACTTAGTGCATGGCTTATTTGAATATGGCATGCGTTATCAGGACATCGCAGAGATTTTTGTACATTTTGGGTTCGTTGTGCTTTCGCATGATTTGCCAGGCCATGGCTCACAACAAGTTGAACAAGGGCTGATTGATTTTGAAAACCATGAAGTTTTACTACAGTCGGTCCGGCATGTAAAAGATTACATGATCAATGAATATGCCAATTTAAAGCATATTTTAGTTGCACAGGAACTCGGGAGTATGATTGCTCAAACCTTATTACAAAAGGAACGCAATTTATATGATCAAGTGTTTTTGTTATCACCGACCCTTTTACCCAAATCCAAGTTGGCTCGATGGCGATGCATGAGTCGAGTAATTTCTTTGTTTAAGAAACCATTAATGCCATCTGAATATTTAAGTCGTTTAGTTCTCGATAAACCTTATCGACGAATGAGGAAAAATGGTATTATTAATGAAAAACATGAATGGTTCACAACCGATAAAGCGATGCAAAAAGAGTATCTATCCGATGCAAAAATGGGATATGCATTAAGCTTGCGTGCTCACAAAGCTGTTATTGCACTGTATCAAGAATCTAAACGCTATCAGAAACTAAAAAAACAGGCGTCATCGATGCCAATCCACTTCTTCTGTGGTGATCAAGATGCGTATTGTGATTATGGCAATCATGCCAAAGCATTGTACTCAATATACTTCAAAAAAGGATACACCAACTTACATTTTAGTGTTTATCAAGACGCAAGACATGAACTATTTAGAGAGGTTCAGCGTCAAAAAGTGGTTACGGATATCACCGATTACATTCATAAAAAACTGTTTAAATGATCAAACGCTGGCGTTTGATCATTTTTTTGGATTAACAATGAGTGTACTAATTTGATTAAACTGTATCCATTGATGACGTTGTTTTAAGACATCCTCATAAGTAATTTTTTGCGCCATTGTGACGACATCATAAAGCATCAAACCATCTTGTAAGTATCGGTTCATTTGGTGAGAAACATACTCCAAACTATCCAAAGATTGCATGAAACTGCCAATCATTTGTCGTTTTAGACGGTTAAAATCATCGATGTTGATGGTAAAATCTTGGATGCTTTTAAGTAGTGTGATTAACGCAGCATTTAAGGCATCTGGTTGATTGGTTTCTGAGCTAATGAGCGCAAACGCATAATCAGACTCAAATGTTAAATCTAACCCATAACTATCATTAATGAGTTCTGAGTCCATCATGTGTTCGTAAAAATCGCTATTTTTACCAAGCATTAAGTCAAATAATAAAGAAAATGATAATTGTTCATTAATACGCTTGAGTGGTTCTAAGTGTGTTAAAGGTTTTAATTTGATGCCAATCAAAACACTCGGTTTAAGCACATCAAGTGCCATTGTTTCATTTGTTTTCACGACGTCGAGTGTCTCTTGATACGCGACGTTATAAGGTTTTAAAAGACTTATACTGGGCAGTTTTACACGTGATTCTAAGTCTGTTTTTAATTGAACTGGATCCACATCACCGATAATAATTAGGCGACTTAACTCGGGCTGATAATACGCTTTATGCATGGCAACTAGCGCGTGATAATCAATTGCTTGAATACTCGTAGGTGATCCTAATATGTCTTCTTTAACCGGATGGTTATGG
>SKFU01000025.1 GCA_007117835.1 Candidatus Izemoplasma sp.
TCAACCAATTTATTCAATACAATGTCTGCGGCTTTGGCATGATTTGCTATTTCGCGTGTATCGACATGTTTTTCGCCATTGACTTTAATTGTCACAACAGCTTTAGGTAAGCCGATTCGTTCAATAATGCCCGTCGCAATAACATGTTCTTCCGGCATGCTTAACAACTGAAATTTTAAAGATGAGCTCCCTGCGTTTACTGCAATAATTTTCATTTTAATCTACCTTTCTTTGTTTAAACCAAAGTTCTATTTTACCCATCGCTTTTTGCATTGAATCCTTGTCAGTAAATGCGGGTAGGTCTACCAATAAAAATGGTGGTTGACTTGTTTCACTTTTGTTTTTTTTCTGTAAAATTAGAATGCTTTTAGGATGGGTTTTAAATAGACTTTCATCCAATTTAATGAGTCCAAATAGAAACGCTTCTTCAAGCAATTGTTGTTTAAATATTTGGTTATTATGTTGTTCAAAAAAATCATTTTCGATTAACGCAATCAGATAATGGTGAACTTTAAGATGTTTTAAGTGATGCATGATGACTAAATAGGGAAAATAAGGTGATTTTGAGTCAACACGTTTGACTGGTAAATCTGTAATAATGACATCAACCTGTGGCCCATGATAACTCAGTGTGTCTTGTAAGTAGATTTGGTTATTTATTTCTAACGCATCCAAGATGTTTCTCGCCAGTGATGCCATTAATGGCTCTGAATCGACACCAATCACTGTATTAATCTCAGGTATTTGATTAATCACTGTGGCAATTAAATTCCCGGTGCCGACCAATGGATCTAAAACCAATCTTGGGGTTGTTGGCATCAATTTTTTAATTAAATAAGCGACAAAAAATCCGATTGAATCTGGCGTCATCATTGCGTTAGTAACCTGCATTTGTTTAAATCCTTTTAGCGCACTTAACTGGATGGCTTTACGCACGGATTCTTTATCGAATATAAGTGCCTCGACGTTTGTTTTTTGTTTTAACATATGGGCGTAAACATCCGGCTCATATGCGTCATTAGTTTGGTTATCTAATAACAGGTTTAACGCTTCAATTAAACCCTCTAAATAGCTAACATTGTTTGCCTTGATGCAGACTTCACTAACCGCATCAAAATAGTCATACAATCTTTCAATTTGGGATTGATTCGCCATATTATCACCAAAGGATATAATACCATTGATTTATGTTTTTGTCTAATAATATCATGAAATTTCGAGGGGCTTTTAAAGAATATAGTATGCTTTATGGCGAACAATTAAAGTGACTTTTGTTGCTAAGTATGGGGTGATTTGGTATGATGTTTTTAAGGAGGTTATGCGATGAAGACTTTGGCCATTTGGATCATTGAAAAGTATCAGTCCATCTCTCGGCAAAAAAACCCAACTTGTCGTTTTTACCCGAGTTGTAGTCAGTATGCAAAAGAGGCATATTTAAAGCGTTCATTTGTCATCGCAACCACTTTAAGTTTATGGCGAATCGTAAGGTGTAACCCCTTGTCTAAAGGTGGTTATGACCCTGTGCCCTTGAAACAAGTCAAAGACAAAGGAAGATAATATGGAATATAAGAAATTGTTTACCTCAGAATCGGTCACTGAAGGCCATCCTGATAAAATATGCGATCAAATATCTGATGCCATACTTGATGCTATCTTAACCGATGATCCTGAGGCACGAGTAGCGTGTGAAACTGCCGTGACCACCGGATTGGTTTTAGTGATGGGTGAAATCACCACAAAAACGTATGTTGATATCCAAAAAATCGTACGTGATACCGTAAAATCCATTGGCTATGACCGCGGTAAATACGGTTTTGATGCTGAAACAATGGGTGTTTTGGTTGCCATTGATCCACAAAGTCCTGATATCGCAATGGGTGTTGATTCAACCAAAAAGGACCCGTTAAATCAAGGTGCTGGTGATCAAGGATTAATGTTTGGCTACGCAACCGATGAAACCGAAGAGTTTATGCCGTTAACTGCTGTCTTAGCACATCGTCTTTCAAGACAATTAAGCCACGTAAGAAAACACGGCCCATTAAAATATTTAAGACCTGACGGCAAAACTCAAGTCACTGTTGAGTTTCATGACAACAATCAACCTAAGCGTATTGATACCATTGTTGTATCGAGTCAACATGCAAAAAATATCCGACAAGAACAAATTCATGCTGACATTCGTAATTACGTGATTAAGCCAATGATGCCAGAAGCGTTGATGGATGAACACACGAAAATTTTAATCAATCCAACTGGCAAATTTGTGATTGGTGGCCCGCATGGTGACTCTGGCTTAACAGGCCGAAAAATTATTGTTGATACCTACGGTGGTATGGCCAGACATGGTGGGGGCGCCTTTAGTGGTAAAGACCCATCTAAAGTTGATAGAAGTGCGGCTTATGCAGCACGTTATGTGGCTAAAAACATTATCGCTGCAGGGTTTGCAAAACGTTGTGAAGTGCAACTATCTTATGCCATCGGCGTGGCAAAACCAACCAGTATTCGTATCGATACATTCAACACAAACACTATTCCTGAACGAGACATTGTGCATGCCGTGTCTAAAGTATTTGATCTTAGACCTCGAGCGATTATTGACACCCTCGATCTTAAACGACCAATTTACTTACAAACCGCAGCGTATGGGCATTTTGGAAGAAATGATTTGGATTTACCTTGGGAGAAATTAGATCGTGTAGACGCTTTAAAAAATGCGCTAAAAAATAACGCTTAGTTTATTGTAAACTAAGCGTTATTTTCTTCTATTTGTCGGATGCTATCTCGGTTTTCTTCATCAAAGCGTTCAAGCGCTTCTGCAATCGATGTCACTGGTTGATTTGAAAAATACTCAATGATTGCCCTAATGGCTTTGTTGCTTTTATACGCTTCAGGCACCACGGTTTCTTTCTCAATCAAGCCAGTCAGCTCATCCATTTCTATGCGATACTTTTCATAAGTCTTTTGAAGTGCATTTAATGCTTCTTGCTCATCCATATCAAGCTGTTTAATGGCCTCAAAAATATGAGATTTTTTGAGTCCGTAGTTTTCTAAAAATTCATTGGTAACCGGAAAAATACCGCCAATTAAGTAGCTGATGAAAATCGATACTAAGAAAAACCCTAACCCCGATAACAATATTTCAGAGCCACCGTCGATATAGACAATACTACCGTAAGCCAACAAAATCGCTGCGAACAGTGAAAACAATATACCATAATAAAACGCACCAACAATATACCACTCTTCAACTTTATAGGTTTTGTATGTAAGAATATAGGCAATATTCATCACTGTGGCCATCACAAAAGCCAACAGTAGACTAGTGATTTGCCCATTAAAAAACATGAAAAACGTAATCGCAATAATGATTAGTACAAGTGTATTATAGATTAAAAAAGCTTTCACTTCATTGCCCTTTAATACAGTATACTCGACGCGTGCACGCTTAACGTGATAGTACCATTGAATTGCACTTTTTTCTTTCTTATAGTCACGATTAAGTTTTTGTTCTAAGATTTGTTTTCTTTCCATATTATTTTTCAGTTGTTTCAGTTGTTTCAATATGTTTTGCATTGACTTCCTCCTGGTTATATCAAATCTCAAGTATATTCGAAGCTTTTGTTCCCCATATCGATAATAGCACAAATTACACAATTTCTCAATCAGTTAAACCTTGTGTTTTCATGTTTATCACCAAACTATTACAAAAATGTATATAATATAGATAAAGACACTTTAAAATGCACCTTTTGGGAGTGATTTTATGACAAAAAGATATCTTCATACAACCATCAAAATGAGTTTAGCGAGTGTCATTACAATTGTTGTTGCAATGGCACTTAACTTAGAATACGCAATTACCGGGGGCATACTTGCGGTATTATCAATTCAGTTAACACGTACCGATTCATATTTAA
>SKFU01000017.1 GCA_007117835.1 Candidatus Izemoplasma sp.
GCATATCCCATGTTTGCTTTGACTTCAATCTGTACATTTCTAATTCGATAAATGTGATTTTCAAAAGCGCTTATACTCAATAAATAGTCATCGAGTAGGTCTATAGATTGTAACTGGAAAACAATGAGAAACTTATCTCTAGATATTCGTGCAGTAATGACTGGTTGCGGATCGTGATGCTTAAGCGCAATCGCAAAATCTTTTATAATATCATCGCCAGTTCTGTGCGAATAAAACTCATTGATTGAGTTAAAGTCACTTAAAGCAATCATTGTGAACATATATTGCTTTTTCGGGGATAATTTCTCTAAAGCATTTTTAAGGCCTTCGTGATTGAATAAACCCGTTAACGCGTCATGGCGCGAAGCATACTCGAGTTTTTCATTAAATTGCATAATTGTGGTGATGTCGTGACCCACACTAAGTATCATTGGTTTTCCTTCATTGTTTTCAATCATTTTATTGTGCCACTGAATCCACAATGTTGAATCACCCGTTTTAAGCGATACAATATCCTGTGAATGGCCTTTTTCTAAAACATCTTCAAACCATATTGCAGTGTGTTCATCAGTGTGAACATCAACACTTAAAACATTCTTTCCAATGATTTGTTCAATTGGCTGATTGTATACTTTTTCAAATGATGGTGACGCATATAAAATCGTACCCTCTACATCCATTTTCGAGACAAAATCACTGGTATGTTCAAGTATGTACTGGTTTTCAGTTAATGTTTGACTCAGTGCACGATCGGATTCTTTTATTGATTCATTCATACTTTTAAGTTTACTCACATCAACATCTATGGTGACAAAATCATTGTTTTTAATCGACACCATTTTAGAATAAAGCCATGTGTAGTCAGACATCTCGGGGTATTTAATTCTAAATGAAATTTCAGTATAATCTGTTCGAACTTTAGACAGCTCAAAATCATATAACAAATATCGATCGTCTTCATCTACGAATGATAAAAACTCTTTAAAACTAATGTTTAATTGATTATAACTTATATTGTGTAATGTCGTAAATTTTTTAGAAAAATCAATCTCAACACTTTGTTTGTTGTGATTATACTTAAAATAAACAACACCATTTAGCTCAGAAAACGTGGCCGCTAATGCCTGATGTCTTTTTTCTAATTCGTAGTACCGAAAGACACCAAAAAGACTTAATGCCAAGGCAATTATAAGAAAGACATGATAGAGCGTTGTTATCGCTGTGAACCAAAGGCCATCGCTAACCCAAGGATGGTACTCAAAAATGTAAGTCCCAAAAATAGAGACTATCAACATCGATGATGCAACCAAGAGTAATTTGTTTTTTTCTAGTAACGAAGTGATGAAATACACAAAGCAAAAAACAACCAATGTCAAGGTCACTAAAAGCGTATAATCATCATAGTCAGAATTTGTGAATTGTGTATAAAAGTGTATAAAGCCAAATAAGAGTACAATAAAGATAATCGTCAAGAAAACACTGTGTTTTGTAAACTTACTCATCACATCACCTCACCATTAGATGTCTTTACTTACTAAGAATTTCATATCATATTCTTGAAACATGTGGTGTTTTGGCGGAATCAGTTCTGCTTCGTAATTATCCACATTAAATCGTTTTAAAAAAAAGTGCCCTGATATTTGGAAAAATGGTGATAATTCTTTCAACTTTTCGACGAACTTATCGGTGTCCGTACTGTCATTGAGTACATAACGTTCAGTTAACTCAAACCAATAATGAAATCCATTGATGTTTTTCTCAATTGTTTTCTTCGCGGTTGCAGGTAATTTCTCAAACGCACTCTTCAGCGATTCTAGGCGATTAAAAATGACCGATTCATCTTCATAATATACTGCATACAGCGCTTGAGTAACAGCATGTGAATAACGATAAATTGGTTGTTTTTCAAGCGTATTGCTGTGGCGAGATTCTAATAAATCTAAATAGTGTTTAGCCGTTGTCTGATCGCCACTGAAAATCGCACCTAAAATCGCATTTTGGTGTTTTGTTATAGTCCATCGCTTATCATAACTAAAGCCTTTGGTTAATAGTTTGACATACGCCTCTTTAAACGCTGTCGGATTACAGTGTAGCATAAACTTAATTTGCAACTGTTGCATTTCATGTACCGTGGTTTTTCTTAATATAACCCAAATAATGAGTGCGGCAATCGCTGAGGCAATAAATATGTTTTCAGGATTGGCATCAATTTGTAATAAAACAACTGCAGCAAGTAAAGTCATCACAAGACCGACAACAAATATAATGCGGTTTCTTTTAAAATCAAAAATCATCGTATGCTCCTCGTTTTAGTCTTAAAATAGTTCGTTAATAAAATCCAATGAAAACCCCAATCCAACAACCCCAACTGTGACTAAAATTAGGAAAATTATGATGATGATTAGGTTTGCACCAACGTAATTCTTTAATGACGGATTTGCCTTTTTAGATAGTAAAACCATGATCCAAATAATGACATTAAGTACCGGTATCGATGACACAAAAAAGAATAAAATCCAATCAATAACGCCCATGTGTTTTTTGCTAAACATTGTCTTTTCTCCTTCTATATTTAGTTTAAAAATCGTTGCGTTTTTTTAAGCATCGGTTCATAGGTAATGTCTTGAATAGGTACATTGTAGTAATGATGAACAAAATAAACATCGAGTAAATTCGTGTGAATTGTGACGCGTTTCTCAAGGGGTTTTTTTGGGCTCAATAAGATTCTCATGTGTCCTACCTTATTGATGTCATACCCTTCTGATTCAATAATAAGTGGTGCATTATGCTGGTCAACAAATGCTTGCAAACGTTTAAAGTCAGGCTCTAAATCAACAATGTCTTGCATCACTTGAATCGTTTTTGCAGGATCGTGGTTAAACTTATTTTGAAACATTTCACGGAAATATGTTGTTTCGTAGTAGTCAAAATCATACTCAGAGATTGTTTGAATAAACAACGCTTTTAATCGTTTGCTCTCAAACTCGAAAAGTGTAATATACGGTGTAAATAAATCAAATCCATGCAATGCGCCCAAATCATAAAACTCTTCTTCATTGAGTTCATAAAATGCTTCTTCTGCCATATTAAAAGCACATTGAACAAAACGAATGACCGTTTCAATATTAAGTAAATCATTGCGATGCATGTCATCATAATCTTGTAAAGTAAGTGCGTAGGCATCTTTTGCATTAAAGTCAATCAGGTGACTAACTTCTAATGTAAATCTTGCATCACGCATTAATAACTGGTGTGCACTCGGATAACCTATCGACGTCTTGACGTGGATAGAAGCCCCTATTTCGATTAAATAGTCTACATAACTAGCGTGTACAGCGTGTCTTAAAGCCATATGAATCAAAGGAATTCCAAACGCGTTATACGCATTAATATTCCAGCCTCGAGCCAACAAAAATAATGTCGTTTTTTTAAAGTCTTCAAATGACTCAAATGATAATATATTTTGAAAAACATCGGTATCAAGAAACTGTGTTAAATCATCGATTGGATCAATCACATGGAGCAACTCAGGATGCATAGACAAAATATCAAAAACAATCATTTCTTCAAAAACCAATGGTTTAAACGCATCAAGCTCAATTAAATATAAAAACACATCGTGGCTATTGAGTGCAATTCTTAAAAATCGCTTTAGGTTTTTTGCGTGTAATGGTTGATGTGGATAAAATTGTTTAAAGTAATCAACATCTTTGTAATCAATAATATACTCATACATGGCAATTTTATCTTCATCGCTGAATTGCCATTGTTCAAGTGCGCTCAATAAAAAATGTTCACGCTCAAACAACACACACAAAACCAAAAGACTAAAATCAACATGATTAAAAAAATGACTATAATCCATGTTGTTTAGCAAGTACTGAAATATGTTTTCAGCATCAAATGCAATAACCAACTCTATCGGATCAAAAACTTTATACTCCTCATCAATGTAAGGATCATAGAGTTCTAAAAACTCATCAACACGATCGTTTTGCACAGCTTTTGCCCATGGCACAAGTTCAAACAACTCTTCAGAAAAAATAAAGCTTTTATACGGTTCATACATGGTTATCTACCTCGAATCGCTTACCTTAAAACCTGATATTATTGTAACACATATACTTTGAAAAAACCATCATATACTGGTGTCTAAATGCGTGTTGTTTTCTAGCTAATCACTGCATAATTCATGCGAAAATAGGGGTTGGAAAAAGCGTGTTAGAGATTATTAATGTATACAACCGCTTTGAGTATATTGGTCTTTTTGTTATATTCAACACTTAAGTGATTAACGGTCTTTATCCATCACAAACGTACTATCTCGACCAAAAAACATGATGATTAATACTGTTAAAATAGGGATGGCGTAGGTCATGGTTTGGTGAAGTGATTGCAAAGACTGTGGTGGCACTGATATAAAAAACATAGCAATAATCGCAACACAATATAGCCAAGATAGACCATGTAATACCTTAAGTGCTTTAATCCCTTTTATAAAAGACTGATGTATCGTGGATTTTCGAGGTTTATCCAACAGATTTTTTTTCAACAAAATGATGCCATACAGCGTGAATCCAAGATTAAACACAATCGCGAAAATCAATAATCTCAAGTAACTGAGTTGGATAAACTCTCTGGCGTCTGTCTCATAGGCATCGAGAATTAGATTCAATGCCTGATTAAACCAACCAAACATGAACGCTACTGTAAAAAAAAGTAACATAGATATTATTTTCTTTATCGTTTGAGCCACTCTATCACCACTTATCATAAAATAGTTTTTTTACTAATTGTTTTGATTGTCTTCTTGAGATACATTTTCAAAATATGTTTCTATTGCATCACCAATCGCTTGATTTTGATGGACACCTTTGAAAAGGTTCTGCATAGTTTGGTGTGGTTTAAACGTCGTGTCATCCAGTATGATGATTTGATCTGATGCGATGTTTCCTGCAAAATCCAGGGCATAAATAATTTTCTTTATCCCCAATTTAGTGAGTGATTTAAGCATCATACTAATGTAAAAAACCAAAATAATTGGCATGAATACAATGCCAATCAAAACACTAAAGAAAGTATAATATTTCTGTCTTTCTTCAATCGCCTGCATTTTTTTTTGAAACAACTTTGCTTGGATATGAATGAAAAATCTAAACACAAAAGATAACCCATATTCAACAATCAAAAATACCGATGCAACAAGGAATAAAAGCGTATTTATCACTAAAGCAAAGGGCATAATAATTTTTTTAGTAATTTCTTCTTTTTTTGTGTAGTTTTCAAAATCAAACAGATATCGATGGCTAGAAATACTTTTTATAATGATATTTTTCACATGAATCCTCCGTAAAAATCTATAGCTGTATATTAGCATAAAACGAATAAAAAAACCACCTTTAAAGGTGGTTTAGACTACTTATTGTCTTTGCGTAAACACATAAACCAATCAAGACAATACATCGAATCATCTTGAGTTTCCATACGGTCTTTTGCGGTGCCACAAGACCCTGCCGGTGGAATAATTAAATCGTCACCTGGACGCCAATCTGCAGGTGTTGCAACACCCTCTTTATCCGCCTTTTGCAAAGCCAAAATGATGCGTTTAATTTCATCAAAATTACGACCAGTAGACAATGGATAATAGAGTATCGTACGAATTTTAGATTCCGGATCAATAATGAATACTGCACGTACTGCTTGAGTATTCGATTGATTCGGCTGAATCATACCATACTTCTTAGCCACATTCATCGTAATATCTTCAATTAAAGGGAAAGTTACCTCGATATTTTTCATCCCTTTAAACTCGATTTTTTCTTTTATTTCACGCAACCAGGCAATATGTGCATATAATGAATCAACGCTTAAGCCGACGAGTTCAGTATTGAGTGCTTTAAAGTCATCTTGCATACTCGCAAACGTCATAAACTCTGTTGTACATACTGGCGTGAAGTCTGCAGGGTGAGAAAACAAAATAACCCATTTCCCTTCGTAATCTTTGGGAAAGTTAATGTCTCCTTGCGTAGTAACTGCTTTAAAAGATGGTGCTAAATCCCCTATTAAAGGCATTGTGTAAACTTGTTCTTGGTTGTTTTCTGACATAATTTCATCCTTTCAGTTTTTTATATTTTTTCATCTGTTTTATACAGATGTTTGACACTTTGAACATGTCCCGTGAAAAGTAATGACTGTTTCATCGATGCAGTTTTCTGAAATCACGGTTTGAACAATATCACACACATCAATCAGCACATCAGTAATTTGGCCACAAGACGCACACAAAAAATGGGCATGAACATCAAGGTTCGCATCATATCTCATTTCATGGTTAGGCATCGCATAAGCTTTAATTAGACGATGTGTTTTAAGTAGGTGTACTGTATTATACACAGTGGTTTTAGATAGAGTCGGTAAAGTCTCTTTAAGCGTAATAAATATTTCATCAACGTTTGGGTGATCTTTCGTTGAAAAAATATAATCATAAATCATTATCCGCGTAATCGATGGCTTTACGCCTACTGCTTTCAGCTTTTGCATTGTTTGCATGTGTTTCACCCCATTTGTTATTGTTACAAATTTGTATTCATTATAATTTATATTTTAACACATGTGGTCTTTTTGTCAAGAATTATTGTTTAATGGTTGAGGAATCTATGAAAACGCTTTATAATATAAATAAATGAAGGGTAGTGATAATTATGGATTTAACAATTAAACAAGGTTTACATGAATTTTATATTGGAGAAAACTCTAAAGAAGCCATTGCTAGAATCACATTTACACCGGGTGATGATAACATCATCGTCGCCGATCATACGTATGTATCACCCGAACTACGCGGACAAAATATTGCGAAAAAATTGTTGGATCATTTGGCCGAATACGCACGCAGCAATCATTTGAAAATACATCCTGTGTGTTCTTATGTCGTCCGTTCATTCGAGCGCCAACAAACTTATCAAGACGTCATTGCTAAGTAATTTTGGGGAGGTTTTGCTATGTCAGTAAACGATGTTGCAACCAGATTAAACAAAGCGCGTCAAAAAAAACAACTTTCGATTGAAGTTGCTGCTAAAAGTATGGGTATCAGTGAAGCCGATTTAATTTTATATGAAAGTGGTAAACGCCATGTTTCATTGGATGAGTTTGATGCCTTTGCAAAACTTTACAATGTGAGTTCGAGTTATTTAAGAGAAGGCAATGTCTTCATTGACCACACCAACGACTTAGTAAACGCCTTTGAAAAACTTAATTTCGAAGAACAACATGATTTTATTGCACTCTTTTCAACAATGCGTAAACCTAAAAATAAAAACTCAAAATGAGTTTTTATTTTTTATGCAAACAGCCATGGGATAAAAAACATAAATACAAGTAAAATGAATAAAACACCGATAATGAGTGCACTGAGGGCAATCCAATAAGACATTTTTAACACCCTCAGTTCAGCATCGTTCATGTTTTCTCTAGCAGCAATACGATTGAAAATAACGACCAATAATGAAAGTGGTATGCCCACTCTAAACAGTAACGTATTGATGCCAACATCCGAAACGAAATAACCAACCAAGCCAATGATAATATAAACAAACCATGTCGCAATCGAAACATAAAACAAAACCTGTACTTCTTTTTTATGGGTTTTCATGGGTTCCTCCTTTTGACCAATGGTTCAATCATATTATAGCCCATATTCACTTTTTATCCAACAGACATTTTTTTTAAAAAAACCACCTTCAAAAAGTGGTTTTTTTCTTCTAACGCTTGCTAGGGTCGTATGGCTCACCCACTGCACGCGGTGCACGTGATCGTTTTGAGGCAAATGATAAAACAACCAGTGTTGCGATGTATGGCAGCATACGGTATATTTCTCTTGGCATCACAATCATATTTAGTCCAGGGATAACTGAGTAGGTATCGGCAATAACGCGCATTGTCGCAAAGAACAAGGCTGCGAAAATAATTTTTTTAGGATGCCATTGACCAAAAATTAAAACCGCCAAGGCTAAAAACCCAAATCCTGCAACCGATCCGCTAAAGCGGGTGGCAAAACTGAGTACAAAGATGACACCGCCCATACCTGCAAGTGCGCCAGAAATAAGTACACCAATATATCGAACACGATAAATATTGACGCCCAAAGAATCTGCGGCATGTGGATTTTCACCACAACTACGGATTCGCAACCCCAATCTTGTTTTGTATAAGACAGCCGTTGCAACAATAAATATTATAATTCCGATGTAGGTTGATAAATAGGCATTTGTAAAAAACAGTTGCCCGACAATCGGAATATCTCCCAATATTGGAACCTTAGAAATTGTGTAGTTTCCCATCAAATTCAAGTTGCTCGTGTTCCAAAAAGTACGTGCAATAAAAACACTCATGGCTGGTGCGAACATATTCAATGCGGTTGCTGATATAATTTGATTACTTTTCATGGTTATTGATGCAAATGCATGGGCAAGTGCATAAAGCATACCAAATGTTGCCCCAGTAAATAGCCCAATGAATGCGATTATTTGAAGGTTTAATTCAGTATTTTCAATCAGCGCTCGCATCGCAATAATGCCAATAAAACCACCCATAATCATAATACCTTCTAAGGCAATGTTAACAACCCCAGAACGTTCACTAAACAAACCACCCAAAGCCACAATTGACAAAGGTACTGTGGTTGCGATGAACAATGGAAAGAGAAAATATATTAGATCAATTAATTCTCTCATAGTACATCACTTCCTTCTGATATTTGAACTTCTTTTTTCAAACGTTTGGACAGAAAGTTTGCGACGAATTTTTGCAAGAATAAAGACAATGCACTAAAATAAATAATCACTGCAATAATAATTTCAATAATCTGAGGTACAAAATTGGTCGTGCGTTGTAAATAAAACCCACCAATCTCTAATGCGCCATAAAACAATCCAGCTAAAAAGACGCCAATCGGTGAACTTAGACCCAAAAGACTAATCGCAATGCCTGTAAATCCCTCAGCCATCAAATGGTTTTCAATCGACATAAAACGCCCAGTTACCAAAAACATGACTGCGCCCGCAACACCGGCAATCCCACCGGAAATGGCCATGGCTAAAATGATATTACGTTTTTCACTCATCCCAGCATATTGACTGGCATCTCGGTTGAAACCCACGCTTTTTAACTCGTAGCCAAACGTTGTTTTATTCAATATAATATGGGTGATTACAACCAATATCATGGCAATAAAAATCCCAATATTAATACTTGATCGAGGAAATACATCACCCAAAAACCACTGCGGTAAACGTGCGGTGGTTTCTGGGGCAAGTGCACGTGCTGAGGTTGCATTAAAAATGGTTTGTTTAATCAACATTGTGACTGTATACATGGCAATATAATTAAGCATAATCGAAGAAACAACTTCGTGCACATTTCTGTATGCTTTTAAAATGCCTGGTATACTCCCCCAAAATGCACCAGCAAGCATCCCACCCAACACCGCAACTATCCAGTGTAGTGGTCCTAAAAATGCCCAGTTCACACCAATGTACACCGCAACAAAGGCACCAATTGTTAGCTGACCGGTTGCACCAATATTAAACAGTCCTGTTCTAAAAGCAAAGGCAACGCTAAGTCCTGTTAAAATGATTGGTACCGCGTAATATATCGTGTTGCCTAAACTACGTCCACCTTCCATGTCAGAAAATGGACCAAATAAAATTGAACGTAATCCGGCAAATGCCTGGCCAGGATTAATGATTAACATCACAATAAACCCAACAAATAAGCCCGCAATTATCGCAAGCACACTTGCACTAACACTAATTGTGGATGGTCGCTCTGCGACTTTTTTTACTATTTGACTTCCTAGGGTTTTGAGTTTCATTGTTGTTTACCTCTTTTCGATCCTGACATATATAATCCAAGTTCATTTTCAGTCGTTTTTTGAGGATCAAACTCTCCCACAATTTCGCCCTCATACATAACCAATATACGGTCGGATAAGTTCATAACTTCATCCAACTCCAATGAAATTAATAACACTGCTTTGCCTTGGTCACGTTCTTGAATTAGCTGCTTATGAATAAACTCAATCGCACCGACATCCAAACCACGTGTTGGTTGAACAGCAATTAACAAGTCATTGTTGCGGTCTATTTCACGACCAACAATAGCTTTTTGCTGGTTACCACCTGACATGCTGCGAACTTGAGACAGTGGCCCTTTACCACTACGAATATCAAAGCGCTCGATTAATTTCTCTGCATGATCACGAATGTTATCAAATTTAAAAAATCCTCTGTTTTGAAATTGTGTGGTGAAATAGTTTTGCAAAATTAAATTATTCTCCAAACTGTACTCAAGTACCAACCCGTGTTTTTGACGATCTTCAGGGATATGGGAAATGCCAGACAAACTTTTTTGACGAATCGACAGTGCCGTAATATCTTGTTCTTTAAGTATAACTTTACCTTTTGTAAGTGGTTTTAGTCCTGTGATACCATGAATCAGTTCTGTTTGTCCGTTACCTTCAATACCAGCAATCGTTAAAATCTCACCACGTTTCACTTCAAAACAAACATTTTTTACAACAATTTTTTGCGTGATATAATCGGTAATTGATACCTCTTCAACTTTAAGAATGGTTTCTTTTGGTTTTGCGGGTGTTTTTTCAACCCCAAAGCTTATTTTTCTACCCACCATTTTTTCGGCCAAAACCTCATTAGAAGTAGATTTCACCTCTACGGTATCGATGTACTTCCCTTTGCGTAAGATCGTACAGCGATCGGCGATTGCTTTAATTTCATTAAGTTTGTGGGTAATCAAAATAATTGATTTTCCTTCACTGACTAAACGTTTCATAATTTTCATTAGTTCTTGTATTTCTTGTGGCGTCAACACGGCAGTGGGTTCATCAAAAATAAGGATTTCCGAATCCCGATAAAGCATTTTTAATATTTCAACGCGCTGCTGTTGACCCACAGAGATATTTTCTATTAAAGCATCGGGATCGACACGAAGTTTATACTGTTCACTGAGTTCTTTAATTCTTTTTCTCGCATTATCAAGTTGTAAAAATCCTTTTTTCGTGTCTTCATAACCCAACACAATATTTTCGGTTACCGTGAAGTTATGCACCAACTTGAAATGCTGATGCACCATCCCAATACCTAAATCATTGGCATCATTCGGGTTTTTAATCACAACTTCTTTATCCCTTACTTTAATGATGCCTTGCTCAGGTTGATACAAACCAAACAAAACACTCATTAAAGTACTTTTCCCAGCGCCATTTTCACCTAACAATGCGTGTATTTCGCCTTGTTTTAACTGCAAAGTTACATCATCATTCGCTTTTATTCCTGGAAATTCTTTAGTAATATTAAGCATTTCTATCACAAATGCCATGAACCCACCTCTTTTTTTTGCAATCTATATTTTAAAAAAGGAAAGGTTACTTTCCTTTTTTAAATCGTAAACAAACTGTCATTTTTTAAGGATGAATCGTGCCTTCAACAATTGCTGTTGTTTGTCCAATCGCATTGAGGAATGCAATCAATTCAGTATAGTTTTCTGGAACTGAAACAGCACCACTTGCAATGCGTCCATGAATGCTATCATATTGTGCTTGTGAGAATGTCGCAAAACGTGACGTGTCCATCGGTAATGCAACGCCATCTTCAGAAGCATTTTTAATCAGCAATTCGCCACCTGGGAAATTGTCCGCATAAAATTGTGCCAATACTTGTTGAACAGCAGCGCCTAAACCTTTCATTGCACTGGTTACTACGGTTGGACTAATTGATGATTGATCAACGTCGACACCAATCATTTTATTGCCACTGTCTTCTGCAGCACTCATAACACTTGAACCTGCGCCACCCGCTGCAGCAAAGATAATTTCAGTGCCTAAACTAAACCATGCTAAAGCTTCATTTTTGTGTGAATCCTTGGCATCAAAATCGCCTAAGTACGTGTAGCGGTCATTTGGGAAGCTAATGGCTACGCCCGCTTCATTGGCTGCATAAAGTGCACCTGCAACAAAGCCAACACCAAAGCGAACAACTGCTGGTACAGCCATACCACCCATATATCCTAGTTCAGTGTATCCATCATGCACTGCGGCATAACCAGCTAAAAATCCTGATTCGTGCTCAGCAAATAAGATTGATACCGTATTGTCACCAATATTACCATCCCAATCTCCCGCATGTGGTACGCCATCAATTAAGATGAACATAACGTCTGGGTGATCTTGTTGTGCTTGGTAAATAGCAACTTCGAATAAGAACCCTGGTGTAACAACAACTTTTGCCCCAGCGCTTACCGCTAAGTCAATGGTTGCAATGTAGTCAGCATCTGACACTGCTGCTGGGCGGTAATAGCGATGTGAAATGTTGTTTTCTTCAGCATACGCAACGATACCTTCCCAAGTGCCTTGATTGAATGATTCATCATCGATATCACCCGCATCGGTAATCATCGCGATTTCATAGGTTTCAACCTCTGAACCACCACACGCTGCGAGCGTCAGTACAATAAACATTGCTACAAAAAGTACAAATAATTTTTTCAAAAGAACATCCTCCTATTTTTTGATTACTTTAATTATACTTTAGGACCAACATAAAGTAAAGAAAGCGTATTCAATTTTTGATGATTTCAAGCACATCATCAAAATCAATACTTAGGTCATCCAACATCATTATGCGTGCGTTGCAGTCTAGGCCAATAATAATACCACGCGTTGAGTGGATGGCATGATGTCGGTAATATTTTAATACAATGGGCGCTTTGCTGTAAAAAGCTTCGTGAACGTACCGGTTTAAAACGGTGTACTGGTCATCACTTAACATTGGTTTTTCAAGGTGGGTTCGCGTTTGGTATAACGTGTCTAAATATGTGCCTTGTTCTGGCAATGCTTGAAATGGTAACCATTTCATCATTTTTCGATCATAATAAACATTAGCCATGATGACCACCCACATATTGGGTGCGTTCTAAGGCTGTGCCATGCTCAAACAAATAAGACAGGCGATGAATCGCTTTTTGGCCATAGCGCTGCTTGATTTGATCAAGTGCTTTCAAATAAGCCATACGACGCTTTTTTTGACTCATCTGTTGAAATAGGCTTATTTGTTCAAATGGTTGATAAAGTCTTAATTGTGTCACCCGCACCCCAATTTGACGTACCGGTAAATCATCATAATGCTGACCCATCAAATGCCATGCGGCTTGAAATAAATCTCGTGGATCCGAGGTTGGATGCTCGAGTTTAATTTGGCGTGAAAACCCACCACCATACGCCTTAGAATACCGCATAAAAAGATGCAATGTCTGCCCTTCTTGATTCATGAAACGTAATTTTTCGGCGACTTCATCAATCATCTCAAGCATGATTTGAGGCACCATGTCGGCGCTGTAATCACGGAATAATGTTTGACCAAGGCCCACGCTTTTAACGTGTCTTATCATGCCAAACCCCTCTGAAATCACCGACATATCGATACCGTGGGCATGATAATAAAGTTCTTCTCCAATAAGTCCGAATTGGCGCTTTAATGTCTTGATATTGGCATGTGCAAGATCGTAAACAGAATAAATGTTTAGTGCGTTCAATCGTTTTTCAAGACGTGGTCCAATCCCCCACATATTGCTGAGTGGTTTGATTGACCATATCTTTTTTTCAACATCACTGTAGTGCCACTTTGCAATCCCACTAGCGTTTTTTTTACTTTCCAAATCTAGGGCTAATTTGCTCAACAGCATATTGTCTCCAATGCCACATGTTGCGGGAATTTTTGTTTTCTTTAAAATTGTATCAAGAATTGTCTGTGCCAGTTCAGATGATGTCTTTCGGTAGTATTTTAAATACGCCGTCACATCTAAAAACGCCTCATCGATACTATAAATATGCAAGTCTTCCCGTGAAACAAAATTCAAATATATTTCGATCACATCTCGAGATACTCGCAAATACTCATGCATCCGTGGTTTGGCAATGATTAGATTCGGAATCGATGGCAACGCATGTAAACGAAATCGGCTGGGTAGTCCTTGCGCTTTTAAAAAAGGACTGATGGCTAAAACAATCGAACCACCACCACGACTTTTATCGGCCACAATGAGTGGTGTTTTAAATGGATCAAGTCCCCTTAATGCACACTCTACTGAGGCATAAAAACTTTTCAAATCAATGCACAAAACATGACGATAAATCTTATACTGATCCATTTTTTTTGCCTCCTTACTTATTAAGTATAGCACGTAAAAAAAGTCAAACAACGCTTGACAAATGATACGGTTTTATAAAACAAAAGAGCCATCACTATAAACGGGCTCTTTTGTTTTTTTACTATTTTTTGACCACTTCAATGGCTTCGGTTTAAAACTGTAGCTTTGCTTTAATAATTGGTGCTGACTTCTAAAAAATTGAATTATTCCTAGAAACTCAAACATTGCATTGGTCAATATTCGGTTTTCAGTTGCTTTATTTTCGCTTCAAAATAGTCTGGGATTGGGGCTTCAAATGTCATGGATTTTTGTGTCGTTGGATGGTCAAAAGTTAGGGTTTTTGCATGTAGGTATTGACCATATTCAGTACTGGTTTTTCGGAATCCATATTTAGGATCCCCAACAATCGGATGCTGAATGTATTGCAAATGCACACGGATTTGATGGGTTCTTCCCGTCTCTAGTCGGCAGTGTATCAGCGTATTGTCTGGATATCTTTCAAGTACCTCGAAATACGTAATACTGTCGCGTCCTTTTTCGGTCACCGTCATGTTTTTACGTTGCTTATCATGGCGGCCAATAGGCGCATCAATTTTGCCTTTATTATGTGCAATGACACCTTCAACAAGTGCAATATACTCGCGACTGATTTCATGTTTTTTCAGTGCTTTTTGAAGTGCCAATAATGTGGTTTTATTTTTGGCAACAACCAACAGACCACTGGTGTCTTTATCAATTCGGTGAACAATGCCGGGTCTAAGTGTGCCATTGATTGCTTGTAAATCCTGAATATAGTAAAGTAGTCCGTGAACAAGCGTCGGTTCTTTTGTGGTTTCAGTCGGATGAACAATGAGTCCTGTCGGCTTATTGATTACCAACAAATCAGTATCTTCATACACCACATCTAAATTCATCTTAACCGGTGTCAGTTCAAGTGGCTTAACCTCAGGAAATTGAATCGAGACCGTGTCGTTCAGTTTTACTTTGTAACTGGGTTTTTGAACGGTTTGATTGACCGTAATATAACCTTCATCAATCAACGTTTTTATGCGGGTTCGTGTGAGTGTTGTGATTTTATCGGTAATCACTTTATCAAGTCGGTTCAACGCCGCTTCTTCGGTTACCTTAAATTGTTGGTTATCCACGCACTTCACCCCGTTTAAAATCAAAAATGAGTAAGTCAATACCCAGTAAAACGACACCCACGGTTAAACACATATCCGCAATATTGAAAATTGGGAAATCGTATGTGACGATGTACACATCAATAAAATCGATCACATAACGGTATAAAATCCGATCGATAAAATTACCAATCGTGCCAGCAATTAACAGTGTAACGCCGATAGAATAAAATTTCTTATGCCGATAATTTATGTCCTTAGCCAAGTAAATAAACATCGCCATTGCCAACAATGTGACCACCACAAAAAAGCCAAATCGTCCTTCTAAAATGCCCCAAGCAGCACCTGGGTTATGGTGATATGTTAAATATAAAAACCCATCGATTACAGGGATTTTTTGACCGTACAAAATTGTTTCAGATACCCAATATTTTGTCAGTTGATCGAGTGCGATAAGCACCGATACTGCAATTGATAAAACCAGCCATTTTCGTGTCATTTTGAATGCTCCTTAAATCAGTGTAGGGGTGATGGTATGAATTAAAATCATGCCGACGATAAAAGCCAAAACGAAGCCCAATATCCCCTCTGCAAGCATGAGTAGTCGGATGTTTGGTGCCGGGGTTTTTAAATAGGTTTGAATGGCTTGATATGAGAAAAATGCCCACAGAAAAAAGCCGATTGATAAGATTAGATTGAGACCGTAAAGAATGACGTATAAATAGCGTATGTAAATTAGTAAAAGATTGATTGCGGCCGCAATAAACGGTAAAACAATGATGATTGCAATGACTAGCCCTGTGAAGACACTCAATACGATTTTATGCCAGCGTACCTCTGCCAAAATGTGTTGGATCGTCGTGATTAATTTAGTTTTCATCTGACACCGCCCCATGCAAATTTAGTAAGTAGTTAAGCGCTTCTAAAAAAGTGCCTACCTCAACCAATGTCATCGTTGGATTATCAAGTTTATCGTACGCTTCTTGCGCATGCAGTGCATTAAATCCAGAGGGAACAAAAAATATGTCAACACCGTCCATATGGGCAGTATACACTTTTTGACGTACACCACCGATAGAACCAACAGTACCATTAATACGCATTGTCCCAGTACCCGCGATGGTATACCCTTGCGTTAAATCATATGGACTTAACGCATTAAACACATACAGTGTTTGCATTAATCCACCACTACCACCACCGACAAGATTGCTGCGCACCTCATAAGGTATTTCAATCTCTGTGATGTTGTAGTATGTGGTTAATGCAATGCCAAAAAGACAACCTTCTGATGCCTGTTTTGTGATTTCTGTGGTAAATATTTCACCCTCACGAAGAAGTTTAAATACAGCGACTTCACCACAAGGTGCTTGATTAATTGCGGTGGTGACATTCTCGTTATCATTTACCGATAAAAGAATATCACCGATATTGATTACGTCGTTATCTATGTAATTATAAATTAAGTACACAATCTCTTGAATTTCGTATTCTATGGTCAATCCAAGCGCTTGATAAGATGCAATAATTGACGCATCAATCGCTGAATTGCGACTGACTTGTCCACTGCGCCAGTTTACAATAGTCGATATGTTTTGTCGTGATTCTGGCAGTGCTTCTATTTGCGCATACGGATCAAAATACGTCGCGATGAACTGAAAAAAAGTCGGTTTTTCGATACTCATCACGTACACCGAATAAAACGAATTTTCTTGTTCAAACGTTTCCTCGAAAATAATGAACTGATCAATCGCTTCTAAGCCACCTGGCATAGTTATGCGATAATCAATGCGATATGTCATTAAAAACATCATCAATGCATAGGGAATAATCAGTCCGATAATGACAATTTTATAACGCTTTATTAAACTAAGCATGTTTGAGTGTCACCTCAATGACGGGCATTTGACGTAAATGAACCTTGGCATCTTTTAACATTCGAATACTGGCTTGGACACTGGCTTCATCTTGGTATTTATTTTCACCATATACAATCTCTTTAATGCCACTTTGAATGATGAGTTTTGCACATTCATGACAAGGAAACAACGTGACATAAAGGGTTGCGTTATCCAAACTAACCGTGCTGTTTAAAATAGCATTTGGCTCAGCATGTACCACGTAGGGGTATTTGGTGTTTAAAAAATCGCCGTCATTTTCCCAAGGATAAAGATCATCATCCAAACCAATTGGAAAGCCGTTATAACCGATACCGACAATGCGTTTTTTGTCATTAACAATGCATGCACCTACTTGGGTATTGGGATCTTTACTACGCATGGAAGATAACTTGGCAACCCCCATAAAATAGTCATCCCATTGAATATAATCGTTGCGTTTCATTAAATCACCTCTGAACTTTATTAATCCGGTCTAAATTGATGTGGCAGTATCCATTTGGGTTTTTATCTAAATAATCTTGGTGATAGGCTTCTGCTGGATAAAAGACTTGGTCTTGTTTCCAAGTAAGAAAAAACTTTTTCTTACGCGCGGTTTCAGCGCCATCAACCAACTGTTTTAACACCGGTAAATCATCGTCATCAACATTGTAAAATCCACTACGGTATTGAACACCCACATCCGGTCCTTGTCGGTTAAAATAAGTCGGGTCTACAATGTTTAAGTAATGTTTTAGCAACACCGCAATTGAAAGCACTTGCGGGTTGTATTCAATTAAAACTGCCTCAGCGTGGCCACTGCCTGAACAGACATCATCATACGTCGGATTCTCACCGGCGCCGTCAACATAACCAACCACTGTGTTAATCACACCATTAACTTGCTTAAAATATGCCTGCACACCCCAAAAACAGCCGCCTGCAATGACAATGCTTTTCATGCTTTAATCACCTCAATAAGTCGTTGAACAACGTAGCTTGCGGCTAATAAACCGGCCGATGAAGGGACAAAAGCACTCGAACAAACAAACGGCGTGTCACGCGGAATATCAAGTGCATTCGTTTCAGAAATCACGACGGGAATTTTGCCGGTTAAATGGCGTTTTCTAAGACCTAAGCGTACCGCTCTTGCGAGTCGGTCATACGTGGTTTTTTGAAGTTCTTTAATGGTGAGTTGTGACGGATCTAATCGGTTGCCTTGTCCCATGACAGATATGATTGGTGTTTGGCTTTTTAGTGCCATGGCAATCAAGTCGATTTTATCCTTGACTTGATCAATCGCATCCACGATAAAATCAAAGGGTTCTTGGGCAAATATATCACTGGTTTCAGCGGTAAAACGAATGGCATGTGTTGTGACTTTGCATGCTGGATTAATGTCTAAAATACGGTGTTTTAAAACATCAACTTTACGCTGATTTAAGGTTGAATGCAAAGCCATCAATTGGCGGTTGATATTGGTTATTTCGATGCGGTCATCATCGATAATAGTCAAAGCGCCGATGCCACTTCTAGCCAAGGCTTCTATCGCAAAAGACCCAACACCACCACAACCGACCACTAAGACGTGGCATTGGTTTAGTCGATTTAAGTTTTGTGCACCAATCAAGGGTTCAAAACGTGTAAATATCATGGTATCAGTCCTTTGACCCTAAGAATAACGGCACATGGAAAACAAGCATACCGATTTTTGTTAAACCATAATAACCTGCGGTCACTAAGGGAATCATGATGATGAAAAAGTAGTCAGTCAATTGCCAAAATGTGTTTAACATCACAAAAATGCCTACAATCGCAAGCCATGTGGTTAAAAACACCGTAGCGTACTCTTTGCGATAAGTAATTTCAATCACTTTAACCCAAGATTTACGGTACAACAACAATAGGGTTGTACTAAAAATAATAACGCTGCCCGTCCCAATCAAAGCAATCCATAATAGTGATAACGGTGGCACTTGTACCACCGCTTCAAATAAATAGCTAAAAGTAAAAATAAGTGGTGTGGTAAAAAAACATAAAACGAGTAAAACAGCGAAGCGTGCATGCCAAAGCGTAATTATTTTCATGAGGCCTCAACATCTTCTTTGAATAATTGCATGCGTGCTTTGGCATCGTCACGTTGCTCAATAAAAAACTCTAACAACACACGTGCGGTAGCCGCAAGTGGTGCAGCAAAAATGATACCAATCAAGCCAAATAAACTACCAAAGAATAAAATCGACACGATAATTACAATCGGATGAATACGAATTTGGCGGCCCATAATTATCGGTTGGAAAATATTGCCTTCAATAAACTGTAAGACAAAATGAATGCCGATAATAAACAGTGGGTTTGGCCCCACATCTTTGGTGATGTAAGCATAGGCTAAAATCGGAATCATTGAAATAATAATACCAAAATAAGGAATCACCGTTAAAAAGCCCACGAGAATACCAAAGAGATAGTAATATTCAAGACCAATCACGCGATAAACGACCGTAGCAACAGTCCCAATCGATATCATCAATACCAATTGCCCACGGACATAAGCACCAACCGTGGTGTTTAAACGCTTAAAAACATTAACGAGTTTGCCTTTTTGGTTGGTGGGAATAAGATTTTGTAAAATTTCGTTGAATCGTTCGTAGTCAAGTAAATAAAAGAGCAATAATATCGGTAATATGGCAAATACGATAATCACGCCAACAAGGGTAGTGGGTAACAGTAATGCAAGATTAGCAAACAGATTTTCAATTGAACGCTCAATCACGGTACTCGATCCGACAGCACCCATAAACAAGTCATAAACCTCAACACCGAAAATGAACTCATCACGGATTGTATTGCTAAAGTATGTCATAATGTTCGGATAATCCACAGCGAAAAAATACTCAATTTGAGCAACCACTGGTGGCATTAAAAACAAAGCAATCAATGCGATGAATCCAAATATAATAAGATAAATCACCAAAACAGTGAGCGCCCGCGGTCTGATGCCCTGTTTTTCAAAGAAACGCACCACGGGATACAAAATTAGCGAAAGCAGCCACGCAAGCGCTACAGGTACTAACGCAGTACGAATGGCCCCAAAAACAATGGCAAAAAAATTCGAAAAAAGTGTCAATATGTAAAATAAAACAAGCAACAAAATAACAAAACTAAGAATTTTCAATGCCCGATTGAGTACTTTATCGGTAAAAAATGATTTTTGTGGTTTCATCCATAATCACATCCTTTAACTGTTATTATAGCACATTTATTTACGCTTTTTTGATGCCAAGTTCTGTCAATTGACTATTGGCGATGGTGCTGGGTGCTTGGGTTAATAAACACTGTGCACTCGATGTTTTCGGGAATGCAATCACATCTCGAATGTTCGTTGTTTGTGCAATCACCATCACTAAGCGATCGAGTCCAAAAGCTATCCCGCCATGGGGCGGAGTTCCATAACTTAACGCCTCAAGTAAAAAGCCAAATTTATCCGCTTGTTCTTTTTCACTAAGGCTGAGAATATCAAAAACATTTTTTTGCATGGTAGATTCATGAATACGCATTGACCCACCACCGAGTTCTTGTCCTTGTACGACCAAGTCATACGCATAGGCAATCGATTGTTCTGGTGCATCGATAAGGCGCGATTTGTGACTGTCTTTTGGACGTGTGAATGGGTGATGCAGCGCGTAATAACGTTTTTCTTCCTGGTCATATTCGAACATTGGCCAATCCACAACCCAGGTGAAGTCATAAACATTAGGATCAATCAACTGTTCGAGTTGTGCGATGTGTTTTCTTAAATAGCCAAGACTGCTGCGAACCGTATTAATGTCGCTTGCGACACACAAAATCAAGTCGCCTATTTCGGCATTTGAACGTGCAATCAATTGTGATAACTCGTTTTCTGATAAGACTTTAACTATTGAGCCCGTTGATGGTGTATTCACTTTGACAAAGCTTAAGCCTTTTGCACCAAACACTTTAATTGATTCGGTCAGTTTATCTAAGTCTTTCCTACTGTATCGGCTGGCACCTTCTTTGACTGTAATGGTTTGAATAAAACCGCCTGAGGATAATACATCCGCAAAGACTTTGAATGATGTTTTTTCAAACACCGCGCTGACATCATTCAAATGCATGTCAAAACGTGTGTCTGGTTTATCAGAACCATAGGTGCACATCGCGTCTTCATATGTTAATCTTTTAAACGGTTCTTCAATCACTAAACCCTTAACGGTTTTCATGACCGCTTTAATCATTTGTTCACTGAGTTCAAGCACATCTTCTTGCGTGTTAAAACTCATTTCGATGTCAATTTGCGTAAATTCAGGTTGTCGGTCGCTTCGTAAATCTTCATCACGAAAGCACTTGGCGATTTGATAATAACGCTCAAACCCTGAAATCATTAATAATTGTTTGAATATTTGTGGTGATTGTGGCAACGCATAAAATGACCCTGGATGAATTCTTGAGGGTACCACATAATCGCGTGCGCCTTCAGGGGTTGATTTTGTTAAAAGTGGTGTTTCAAATTCAATGAACTGTGCCTCGTTTAAAAAATTACGCACGCATTGAGTGATTTGATGACGGGTTTTCATCATTTGTTGTAAAACG
Organism: Candidatus Izemoplasma sp.; assembly: GCA_007117835.1. GTDB lineage: Bacteria > Bacillota_I > Bacilli_A > Izemoplasmatales > Izemoplasmataceae > CSBR16-107. The sequence continues at coordinate 21,833 of SKFU01000017.1, forward strand.
GGTCGTCTCAAATCTAAATAACGGTATTTCAACCGTGTTTCTTCAAGTGCATCTGTATCATCTTGAATTAATAAAGGGGGTTGTTTTGCATGATTTAACACCAGTATTCTTTTTACATCAACCTCAATATCACCCGTAGGCATGTTGGGATTTTTACTGCTGCGTTCTGTTACAACACCTTCAACCTCAAGCACAAATTCATTTTTTATGCCGGTTGTAATACTGCGTATGTCGTTATCTTGATAAAACGCAAGTTGGGTGATACCTTCAGTGTCTCTTAAATCGATAAATACCAAATTACCAAGGTCACGTTTTTTAGAAACAAAGCCTTTAAGTATTACAGTTTTCCCGACATCGGCGATGCCCAGTTCAGCGTTATGATGGGTATACTTCATGATTGGTCGCCTTTCTCACAGTCTTCACAACTGTATTGGTTTTGTGTTAAATGGTCTATTAATGTATGCGCAAGTGCACTCGACGGCACTGTTTCTTCTTTGTTTTGTTGTTGGTCTTTAATTTGTACAATATCTTGATCAACCTCATTATCACCAATAATCACGACAAAACGGGCATCATGAAATACACTTTGTTTAAACTGCGCTTTCATACTGCGATCACCGTAATCTGCATCACACATTAACCCCATTAAGCGACACTGTTGCATTAACTGCATGGCACGCACCCGCGCTTTCGCACCCATAATAATAAAGTATGCATGGATACTTGATGGCTTTGCAGTGAGTTCGGCGGCGTCTAAGGCAATGACCAAACGGTCAATACCAAACCCAAACCCAACAGCCGGTGTATCTGGTCCACCCAAATCACGCACTAAACGGTTATAACGTCCGCCACCACAAATGGTGTTTTGGCTTCCGAGTAATGATTCGGATACTTTGATTTCAAACACTGTATGGGTATAATAGTCAAGCCCTCTGACAAGTTGGTGGTCAACAACATATGCGATGTTCATCGAATCCAATGTGTTGAGCAACGTTTCAAAATGGGTTTTATCGGCATCAACCAAATAATCGATGGCATGTGGCAAGTGTTCAAATGCACTGTGATTTCTATCGACTTTACAATCTAAAATTCGTAGCGGATTGTCAGTATAGCGGCGTCGACAATCGTGGCACAAAGTATCTATATGTGGTTCAAAATGTTTTTTTAGTACACTTTTATATGCCCTCTTGCTGTCTTCATCACCTAAGCTATTAAGGTGAACTTTAACATCTTTAAGTTTTAATGCTTTGAGCAACGTGACTGCATAAGCAATAACTTCCGCATCGATTGCTGGTAAATGACTACCAAATACTTCCACACCAAATTGTCTAAATTCTCTAAAACGTCCTTTTTGTGGTCGCTCATATCGAAACATCGATCCATAATAATAGTATTTTTGAGGGATTGCCGGCTGTGCATATAGCTTGTTTTCAATATACGCACGCACAACGCCTGCTGTCCCTTCAGGTCTTAAGGTATTGTCACGACCCCCACGATCTTTAAAATCATATGTTTCTTTACTCACGATGTCTGAATCACTACCCACACTTCGATGAAATAGTTCGCTTAATTCAAAATGTGGTGTTCTTATTTCACGGTAATGAAACAAACGACTTACCGTTTGAATGGTTTTTTCAATGCGTTGATACGTCTCAATGGCATCGGTAATATCCATTGTACCTTTTACTTTTTGAATCATCTTAATCCTCCTACTCTAAAAAAAAATCACCCTTAATCCTCTAAGGGCGAAAATCATTCCGCGGTACCACCTTAGTTCCGGTATCCACCGGCCCTCAACCCTTTAACGCAGAGATACGTCTTTTCCTACTTATTTCAAAAAAGCCCTCAAAAATGTCCGCGTGTTACTTGAAGTGCCGTGCTTCCAGCCAATGTCACGGTTCTCTGTAACTCAGTGATAACACACTCTTTTTTTCATCGGTTTATAACACAGTAATTATAGCTTTAAATCGTTGTCGTGTCAACAAAACAAACGGTTATTCAACAAATACTAACTGTTTTTTAACCTGCAAAAACCGGTGGTAATCACGAATATAATAATCGTCATCTGTAAAACTTGCGACGATTTCATCTTTAATCGTACCATCGGGCATCATATAAGCGTTGCGGGCTAAGCCTTCGACTGTAAAGCCCAATTTTTCACGCAATCGTCGACTCGCTTGATTTTCTAAAAAATGGCTGTACACCAAACGCTTGATATTGAGTATTTCAAACGCATAGACCATCACTGCAAGACTCGCTTCTTCCATGTAACCTCGATTCCAGTAATTTGGGTGGAGCACCATTCCGATTGCCCCTTTATAGTTTTTTTGAAAACTATGGACTTCGATGGTCCCAATCAAACAGTCTTGACCTGTTTCACAAACCGCAAATACACCGGGTTGTCCGTGGTTTTGCTTGTCTATAGAATACTTGATAAACGCGCGTACCGAATCTATGGATTCATGGGGCAACCAGCCAGCAAGCGGCCCTATATGAGGCATTTTAGCATATTCAAAAAGGCATGCGGCATCTTGCATACGGATGGGACGTAATAACAAACGACTTGTTTTTATTGAAGGCAATGTACTCATGCGTTATCATCCTTCTTGATCAACATCATCCAGCGTTCAATATCTTCAAATCCATAGCTTTTATAAAGAGATTCTGCACGTGGGTCATCATAATACAAACACAGTGTTTTCGCTTTTTTATTGACATAATAATCAATTAAATACGTCATCAGCAACTTACCAAACCCTTGTTGGCGATACGCTTCGTGCGTTGCAACCCCAACAATCATTGCGCTTTTTTGCGTTTCATAGACCGCAGAGGCACTGGCAACAACATGGTTATCCATTTCAATATAGACAGTGGTGCCATTATCGTCACTATTTTGAAGTAAATACGCGACATAATCTTCTTCTGATTGTGAGCGCACACTGAAAAGTTCTTCAATTGTGTTTAAAAACTGCGTCACTTTTTTCGCGTCGCGAGCCGTCTTTAATTTTTTAATCGGTGTCATATCAAGCGTGTCATCGGGTGTGAACGTGGTTGAACGCATAAACGCAAGTTCGTCCTTATGTAATTGCGGAAAATAAGGTGCAACACGTTTAATCACGGAATATTTTCCGCTGATGAAGGAAAAGTCCAATTGGTTTAACACAGCGCACCAGGCATCGTTAAACTCACCAATCACCTGATAGTAAATGACTTGATTTAAATGCCGACTACACACCGCAAAGATTTGTTCATCGCGGATTTCAGCGTACAAATCATGATCAGGATGATCCAACCCAAAGTTTTTAATGTTTGCAATAATGTATAAGTTAATTTCAGGTTCTTCATATAAAAATGCCAGTATCGCGGGTTTATCTTTTTCATAAACACGATTAATCATCTGCATTCTTCCTCTCTAAAAGCACAGTAACTGGGCCATCATTAATTGAGTGAATCTGCATATGCGCTTGAAAATGTCCGGTGTGCACTTCAATGCCTTGGTGTTTTAAACACTGGTTAAACTGATGGTAAAAAATCTCAGCCTTGCCAGGCTCTAAGGCGTCTGTGAATGACGGACGATGGCCTTTTTTGGTTGAAGCCTCAAGGGTGAACTGCGATATGGATAAAACCGGTAGCGTTAAATCTTTTAAAGCCAAATTCATTTTTCCATGGGTGTCTTCAAAGATTCTTAAGTGTTTAATTTTATGTGCCATTATTGGCAAAATATCTTCGGTATCTTTGTGATGAAATGAAACATAAAGCAATAATCCCCGCTGAATCGATGCGACCACTTGATGATTAACTTCACAAGCGGCGTGGCTGACAGTTTGCACAACCACTTTCATTATTTCATCAACCGTTCAATGCTAAAAACACCCGATACTTTATTCAAGTTAGCAATGACACTGTCAAGTTCCGTTTTATGCTTGACACCAACCTTCAGTTTAATCACACCTTCACCACGTTTATTGGTCGAGGCTGTGACTTGGTTAACTTTTGATTTATTCGCTGTCACTGTGTTGATAATATCGGCAAGAATGTTATCTCTATTGGTCACACTTAACCTTAAACTAACGCTGTATACGGTATTTAAATCATCGCTCCAGTTGACAGAAATATAGCGCCCTTTATCGAGGTTTTGAAGATTGTTACAGCGGGTTCTATGCACGGCAATGCCAACACCTTTAGAAACATAGCCAGTAATGTGATCACCAGGAATTGGTGTACAACAATTCGATAACTTGATTGCTGGATTATCGAGCCCATCAACAATCAAATTACTTTCTGAGGACACCGGTTTTTCTTGATGTCTGTTTATCGATTCAATCAAATCTTTTTCACTGTATTTTTCTTGGCCACTCAACGCATTGATCGCATTGTTAGGACTGATAATGTTTTTACCGATTTCATAGTATAAGTCGTTGACAGTTTTAATGCCTTTGTGTTGAAACAGTTCAAATACTAATTTATCGCTTAAAGGCACATCTTTTTTACGTATTTGAACTTCTCGTTGGAATGATTCTTTTCCCATTTCTTCAAGCACGTCACGACGCTGTTTATTTAAGTAGTTTTTAATTTTTGATTTGGCACCACTTGTCTTAACCAGTTTGAGCCAGTTATCATTTGGCCCAAAACTGTTTTTACTGGTTTTCATATTAACAATGTCGCCCGTTTGCAACTCGTATTCTAATGGTACGATACGCCCATTAACAATGGCGCCAACACTTCTTAATCCAACCTCGGTATGGATTCTAAATGCAAAATCAAGCGGTGTTGAGCCTTTGGGTAAATCGATAATATCGCCTTGCGGTGTGAACACATACACGTTCGAATGAAAAATATCGTCTCTTAATAAATTAAGCACTTCTTCTTCATTTTCACTTTCCTCAGTAAATTTAATTAAATCCCCGTACCATTTTAATTTTTTAAGCACCGTCTCGGTCATCGGTGTTTTTGAACCGCCTTCTTTGTACGCCCAATGGGCCGCAATCCCGTATTCAGCAATACGGTCCATTTCTTTGGTACGAATTTGAATTTCATAGATTTTACCATAAGCGATTACCGAGGTATGTAGTGATTGATACAGGTTGGGTTTTGGCATCGCAACATAATCTTTGAAGCGGTTCGGTATCGGTGTCCATTTACTGTGGATAACGCCTATTGCACTGTAACACGCTTCAATGCTCTTGACAACCACGCGTAGCGCCAGCAAGTCGAAAATATCCTCAAACTCTTTGTTGCGAGACTCCATTTTTTTATACACCGAATAAATGTTTTTAACACGGCCTTTAACGTTGTATTCAAAGTCGTGTTCTTGCAATAAGTATTCAATGCTTGTTTGCATTGTCTTCAAATCAGACTCACGGTTATTTCTTGTATCACTAATCATTTGCGCAATAATCCGATATTGTTCTGGGTTCATGTACTTAAAGCTCGTATCCTCAAGTTCAGCTTTTAATAAGTACATCCCTAAACGATGGGCTAAAGGTGCATAAATATCGAGTGTTTCTTTGGCAATACGACGTTGTTTTTCAACCGACAATCCACCAAGTGTACGCAAGTTATGTAAACGATCGGCCAACTTGACGATAATCACGCGAATATCTTTGCTCATTGCGAGTAACATTTTTTGATAGTTTTTGGCTTGAATCGATTGTTTTTCTTCTTCAGCTTCTTCGATGCCTTTAAATGTGTACTTTCCAAGTTTAGTGACACCCTCAGTTAGCAAGGCAACTTCTTCACCAAAGATTTCGGAGATTTCCTTATATGTTGCAAGCGTGTCTTCAATGCAATCATGCAAAAGACCCGCAACGATTGTTGTGGGGTCGGTTTGATATTCGCTGAGCGTATAAGCCACAGCGATTGGATGACTGATATAGGCCTCACCAGTTTTACGCATTTGACCCGCATGGTTTTTAAGCGCATAAGCGTAAGCGCTCTTGATAAACTCAAGGTCCTCAGTATCCGTTATGTAGGTTTGCACTTGTTGCATTAAATCATCGAAACTAGGGTTATGATATGCCATCATAAACCCCCCCTTTTTAATGTTTAGTAGTGAATCAATGTGAGTGTTGGGTATGATAGAAATTTTTCACGGCCGTTTAAAAAATCCAGTTCAATTAAAAAAGCACATCCTACCACGATGCCACCTGCTTTTTCAATGAGGCGGATGGTAGCCTCAACGGTGCCACCTGTGGCCAGTAAATCATCAACGATTAACACGCGTTGACCTGGTCTAATGTCTTCTTTATGCATACAAAGCTCATTAAATCCATATTCAAGTTCATATTTTTCATTGAGCGTTGGTCTGGGTAACTTTCCAGGTTTTCTTACTGGAATGAAACCGAGGCCTAATGCTGTGGCTACGGGCGTCCCAAAAATGAACCCACGGGCGTCAGGACCAACAATTAACTCGGCCTTTTGCTGAATCGCAAAATCACAAAACTGGGTGGTAGCAAATTGAAACGCTTTGCCATCGGCAATTAATGGTGTGATGTCTTTAAACTGAATACCTGGTTTGGGAAAATCTGGTACATTCTTAATATAATCTTCTAATTTCATTTTAACGCCACCTTTTATGAGATATGTCTATTATATCAAATTTGTTGATTTCAATTACATCTTATTTTTTGCTGTCACACCAATCAGGTTAAGTGCATCACTTAAAACAATTTGAACAGCTTTTAATAATGCTAAGCGCACCGCCGCATTTGACGGGTCCATAGCAATCACAGGATCACCCGCGTAAAAGCTATGTAATGCGGTTGCTAAACGATTAATATACTGTGGTATGCGGTGAACGATACGCTTTGTTGCGGCTTCTTCAATCACTTGTGGATATTCAACCAGCAAAGTAATTAGTGTTTCTGACTTTTCATCATTTAAACGTTCAAACTCAAGCGACTGAAAACTCAAATCCATACTTAAACTCTGCGCTTTTTCAAGCAAGCTTGAAATGCGGGCATGGGCATACTGCGCGTAGTAAACGGGGTTTTCATTGCTTTGCTTTAAAGCCAAATCCAAGTCTAAATCCATGTGGGTATTCAAGCTGCGCATCGCAAAGAAATAACGGATTGGATCTTTGCCAACACTGTCGATTAAATCACGCAATGAGAGCGCTTTGCCAGAGCGTTTGCTCATTTTAACCTCAACCCCATCTTCAATCACTTTGACCATTTGTAACAAATCGACCTCAAGCATCCCTTTTTTGCCGACAACCATTTCAATCGATGCTTGTAATCGCGGGACATACCCGTGGTGATCTCCCCCAAGAATATCGATCAGTTTTGTGTATCCTCGGGACACTTTATGATGATGATATGCGATGTCTGGCAATAAGTACGTATAGGTTTGATCACTTTTTATAATCACACGATCTTTTGAATCGCCAAAGTCACTGGTTTTAAGCCATAATGCGCCATCAAGTTCATAAGTATAACCCTTTTCTTTTAACAATGACAGTGTCTGATTAATGGCATCTGTTTGATATAATGAAGCCTCACTGAAAAAGACATCAAAGGTCACATCAAAACGTGCCAAATCGTCTTTGATTTCAGACAACAAATAATCAACACCATACGCTCTAAAAAAGTCATACGCATCCGGATGATTTAGCAATGTGTCTTTCTTTGTGGTTTTAATGTGTTCAGCCAAACGCGTAATTTCTGGACCATAATAACCATCCTCAGGCAATGCGCAATCGATATTAAAAGTTTGTTTATAACGGGCTTCAATACTGAGTGTTAACTGATGGATTTGATTGCCGCCATCATTCACATAAAACTCACGTGTCACCTCAAATCCAGCTTTTTTTAAAATGCGACTTAATGTATCCCCAGCCGCGGCGCCACGCGCATGACCGATGTGCAAACTTCCAGTCGGATTGACACTCACATATTCGATGTTGTAATGCTCGTTTGAGCCAATCGTTAAATTGCCATAACTAGATCCTTGCGCTAAAATGGTTGGGATTACCTCGGCAAAATAACGTTTATTTGTGGTGAAGTTGATAAATCCTGGGCGCGCTATCTCAATCGATTCAACACGTGCATCACAGTGAATGAACGGTAATAATGTTTCGGCGATTTGCATCGGAGAACGTCTTAAATCTTTCGCCAACTGCATCGCAATATTCGTTGAAAAGTCCCCATGGGTTTTGTCTTTAGGGGTTTCGATTTGAATCGATTCTATGGACAGTTTGAAGGCGGCCTTTAGTGCGTCATGCATTTGCTTTGTTAAGTATGTTTGAATGGTCATATGCAATCACTCCTATAGTTTTAATGTCAATTGTTCTTGGAAGCTTCGTTTTTTTGATGACTTGTAAAGTTTCATCCACTTAGCACTTCTGCCTTTGCCAAGTGGTCTAATTTTGTTTTCTTCACGCATACGTTTAAGTGTTCGGTTAATGGTTGAATCGCTGACAGTCGGGTGTGCTTCGCGAATGTCTTCTTTAGTAAACACTTCATCCAAACGATTGATTGTGTTTTCTATATAATCTGATTTATTAAACTGATGATCGAAAGTATAGTTTCGAATCGTCTCTGACACATCTTTATAGCATTCAAGTGTAATCTCAAGTAAAAAACGGTGGAGATTCATCGTGTTTGATAACCCTTCATGCCAATTGTGTGACGCATCTTTTTGATGTTTTAAAAACACAACTTTTTGTTTGTGTATTTTTTCAAAAAAGCTACTTAAGTGATAACAGCGATAGCCTTGAACTAACTGCAAAAGATAAAGCAATAAAAGGCCAATGGTTTCGTTGTGTTTAACAAAGGGTTTAATGTTGATAAAATCAATGTAAAAATTAGCGATGATAAACCCAGACTCAAAAGTCTGTTTTTTAATGAGCGTTTCATAACGATTGATCAAATCAATCAGCATTTCTCGTTTTGAGGTGTATGATGAGGCCATCAAGTCAATGTTACGTCGCTTATTTTTTTCCATTTTTGAAAATTGTAAACTTTGATCTGTGTCGATGTGTTGAAACAAAAACCGCAATAAATCATAGACTTCATTATGAATTAATTCAAAAGTATCCGCATCATGATGCATTTTCAAAAATGCTTGTTTAAGACGTGCAACAAGTAGTTCGTCTTTGTTTTTTGGTTGAGCATCCTTAGTAAGTAATTGTCGATAACGGCTGTCTGAAAGCGGGGCTTTAAACAACTGTGAAAAGTAAAAAGCATCTTGTTTAATGGTGTGCTCAATCAATGCTTCTTTGTCAGTCTGTACCGTATGCATCATCTCATGATTACGGCCAATATAAGGATATATTTGCAAGTATAGTTTAACAATATCGTTCGGTATTTTAGCATGCTCAATATGATTTAAACAATGCATTGTATCACTTCTTTCTAATCATCAAATAAGGTTGGTTGTACAGTGCTTGGACTCACTTCTTTTTGATAATTACTGATCGGTGCAATGGACTCTTCTGTTTCTTTAATTGAATCTATCATCATATGCAAGGGGTGTCCATGACGCGGCTTAATATATTGCTTGCCTGCTTCTGCGGCAATGAGTTTAACTTCAAATGCATTGATGCGTTTATACATTTTATCGGTGACCACATGAATCGCGGCACGGTTTTTATATTGAACGCTGTTTAACAATGCCAAATCGACCACAAAATAAGGGTTGGTTTTCACTTGTTTAAATAATGGTGCCCCTTTGAGTGCGCGGCGTTTTTTGATAATTGTTGAAATATCGACACGTTTGAGTGTCCCGCGTGTGGTGAGTACCAACATATCATGAAAATCTTGACATGCAATGGATGCAGCAAGTTGGTGTTTGGCAGAAAGACTCATCGCTTTAACACCTTTAGCGAGTATGCCGGTGACCGGTATTTCACTTAAATCATAGCGCAATGCATGACCGTAATTTGACACTGAAACAACTTCATGACTCAGATCATTGACGATACTGACATGAACCAACACATCATCCACATTCAGGCCGATGGCTTTTAAAGGACGGTTATAGCGAATCGCTTGAAACTCATGAATTTTAGTCAGTTTCACAAGATTTTTCTGGGTAGTGAATAATAAATATTGTTCAATGTTAAAATCAGAAACCACATGCACAAAAATAATTTCATCCGATAAATCCATTTGAATGAGCGTATTTAAGTGAATCCCAATGTCTTTCCATTTGCTTTCAGGCACTTTATAAATAGGTAAGAAAATATAGTTGCCCTGTTTGGTAAAAATTAGCAACGTGTCAAGCGTCGACACTTCACCGACAAACATAAATGCATCACGTTCTTTTAGCGTGGCATGTTCGGTTGCTTTATAACTACGGATACGCGCTTGACGAACATAACCTTCTTTGGTCAATCCGACCATGACTTGCTCGGATTGAATCAACGCCTGTTCTTCGACGGTAATACGCTCTATTGTTTCTTCGATTTCGGTTATTCTTGGCGTTTTAATCAAACGCATCACTTCTTTTAACTCTTTTTTAATCACTTGTTCTAAAACATCTTCATTCGATAAGATGTTGTTCAATGCTTGAACCCAGTCTTGCAATCCATTTTTTTCTTTGATGAGTTGACTTAAATCAGTATTTGATAAACGGTATAGTTGTAATGTTAAAATGGCTTCGGCTTGTTCTTCACTAAAGCCACATGTGTTCATTAACCGTTTTTTGGCATCGGCTTTGCCTTTTGATTGACGGATGAGTTCAATGACTTGGTCTAATATACCCATCATCTTGATGATACCATCGACAATGTGCAAACGGCGTTGTGCTTTTCTTAAATCGAAGTTTGAACGATTCGTAACCACTTCTTTTTGATGGTATATGTATGCATCAAATATGGCCAAAATACCCATCAGTTGAGGACGTTTTTGATTGATGGCGACCATATTGTAATTGAATGATTTGGTTAAGTCTGTTTTTTTATGTAAAAAGTTTAAAATTGCTTCAGGATCAAATGCTTTCTTAATATCAACAACAATGCGTAACCCTTCGGATGATGATTCATCGCGGACTTCAACGATGCCATCAATTTTTTTACCCAAACGTAGTTCGTCTATTTTGCGTACAAGGCTTGCTTTATTCACATCGTATGGGATTTCAGTAATGATTATTTGATCGGCTGTACATGTCGCTTTTGATTTAATGATGATGCGCCCTCGACCTGTTTCAAAAGCCTCTTTAATGCCTTCTTGTCCTTGAACGATGGCACCCGTTGGAAAATCGGGGCCTTTAACGATTTTAAGCATATCATCGATGGTGCATTGTGGTTGGTCAATACGTTTAATCACGCCTTTAATAATTTCAGTTAAATTATGGGGTGGGATTTCGGTCGCATAACCTGCAGATATACCACTTGAACCATTGACTAAAATATTGGGGAAACGCGCGGGTAATACTACGGGTTCATACTCCTCATCATCAAAATTCGGAATAAAATTAACGGTGCGTTTGTCTATGTCTTTAAGCAAGTACTCGCTTGCGAGTGCCAATCGTGCTTCAGTGTATCGCATCGCTGCGGCACTGTCACCATCGATTGATCCATTGTTTCCGTGCATGTCAATCAGCTGAATGCGCATTTTCCACGCTTGGCTTAACCTAACCATCGCATCGTAGACACTCGAATCACCATGTGGATGATATTTACCGATAACATCACCAACAATGCGTGCTGACTTTTTATAGGGTTGGTCATGAAACATACGCAACATATGCATTGCGTATAATATTCTTCTTTGGACAGGTTTTAACCCATCTCTAACATCAGGAAGGGCGCGCTCTTGAATGATGTATTTGGAGTAACGTCCAAAACGTTCACCAACGATGTCTTCTAAGTTTTCATCAAGTATTCGACCTTCGACAAATGCGTCGATAAGTTCTGAGATTTTTTTTGTCATCGCCCTACTCCTTTATCGTAAAGTTATCTTCATTCGTAAATGTTACATTGGCTTCAATCCAGTCACGGCGCGGTTCTACCTGATCACCCATCAATATTTTAATGCGTTTTTCTGCATCTGCCAAATCATCGATGGTGACTTTTATCAAAGTTCTTGTTTCTGGGTTCATGGTTGTTTCAAAGAGTTGGTCTGCGTTCATTTCTCCTAACCCTTTAAACCGTTGTATATTGATTGGTTTTTTCGCTTCAATCATCGCTTGCAACTCATCGTCGTTCCACGCATAAGCAACCTCAGTTTTTTTGCGATCTTTAAACGATATTTTATATAGCGGTGGCAAAGCAATAAAGATTTTTCCCGCATCGATTAACTGACGCATATAACGGAAAAAGAAGGTCAGTAAAAGCACCTGAATATGTGCCCCATCAGTGTCGGCATCAGTCATGATGATAATTTTGTTGTACTGGCACTGAGACAAATCAAAATCACTACTTAATCCAGCGCCGATGGTGTGAATAATGGTGTTGATTTCTTCGTTTTTCAAGACGTCTTCAATGCGTGCTTTTTCCGTGTTAATGACTTTACCTCTTAACGGCAAAATCGCTTGAAAACGACGATCACGCCCTTGTTTAGCACTCCCACCGGCAGAGTCTCCCTCGACTAAATACAGTTCTAATCGGGTTTTATCTTTCAGTTGAGCTGGGGCTAGTTTTCCTGATAAAAGCGGTTCTTTTTTGCGGTGTTTTTTTTCTAACCGTGCTTCTTCCCGCGCTTTTCTTGCGGCTTCACGTGCATTTTGTGCTTTCATCGCACGCTCAATAAGCATGTTCGTAAGTTGAGGGTTTTCTTCAAAGAAATAAGTCAATTTCTCGGAAATAATTTGTTCTACTGCAGTGCGTGCTTCTGGGGTGCCCAACTTATTTTTAGTTTGGCCTTCAAACTGCAGTAAGTGTTCAGGGATGCGAATCGAAACAATACTGCTTAATCCTTCACGAATATCGGCACCTTCAAGCTTTTTACTTTTATCTTTAAGACTGCCGTTTTTACTGGCATACTCATTAAATAGTTTGGTCAGCGCCGCTTTAAATCCAGTCTCATGTGTACCGCCATCACGCGTTCTTACATTATTAACAAATGAAATCAGTTGATCAGTGTATGCGGTAGTAAACTGAAAAGCAACTTCAACTTCAATTTGATCAAACTCCCCTTCAAAAAAGACGGTGTCATGAATCACTTGCTTATTTTGGTTTAAATACCCAATATACGATAAAATCCCATCTTCGTAAAGATAGGTCTCTTTTTGTTTTGAGCGGTCATCGATAAGCACCATTTTTAATCCCTTAATTAAATACGCACTCTCTTTTAATCGTTCAGATAAAGTTTGAAAATTAAATACTGTGGTTGAAAATACATCAGAATCCGGTTTAAACCAGACAATGGTTCCTGTGCGCTTGTTTTCACCAATTATTTTCAGTGGTGTAACCTGTTTACCGCCTTCTGAAAAACGCATGTTAAAGCTTTGACCTTGACGGTTAACGGTAACATCTAAGTACTCACTTAGTGCATTCACGACACTTGCACCCACACCATGAAGACCACCAGAAACTTTATAACCACCGGCTTGACCAAACTTACCGCCGGCATGAAGTTTTGTATAAATGATTTCAATCGCAGTTTTACCCGTCACGTGATTTTCAACAGGAACACCACGACCAAAATCTTGTACAACCACACTGTTATCTTCTTTTATTGTAACGATGATTTCCTTGCCATAACCCGCCAGTACTTCATCGATAGCATTATCCACAATTTCCCATACCAAATGATGCAGTCCCCGAGCATCGGTTGAACCGACATACATCCCAGGTCTTTTTCTGACTGCATCTAATTCTTCCAATATCTGAATTGAATCCGCGTTATAATTGTCTAAAGTCTTATCCACCATGTTGGCACGTCCTTTTCTAACTCATTAGTTAATTATATCAAAAACTCACCATGTTTTGTAGTGTCTTTTTTTATTTTGTTATGCTATAATTGTTACACATTAATAGACTAAAGGAGTTGTGACGATGGCCTATATTTTATTATTCATTGGATACCTAATTGGTTCAATCCCTTTTTCCATCATTTTAGGGAAATTAATTAAAGGTATCGACATCAGACAACATGGTTCTGGCAATCCTGGCACAACCAACGCAATGCGGGTTTTAGGACGCAAAATGGGCACAGTCATATTTATTTTAGATGTGCTAAAAGGTGGATCCTTAATATTTTTGATTCAAATCGGACTCCTCGATGGCATTGATAATTTATTACACCCACTACTGTATGGATTAACCGCTGTAATCGGTCATATTTACCCTGTTTTTTTAAAGTTTAAAGGTGGTAAAGCCGTGGCTACAAGCGTCGGTATTTTCTTGTTTTATGCACCGCTTTTAGGCATTATCGGACTCACTGGTTACGTGGTCGGATTAAAACTTACACGCTACGTCAGTATTGGTTCGACTTTGGGGGCGTTTGCCTTATTAGTAACCAGCATATCCGTGTTCATTTTTGGGCCTAAAGAACCCTCGTTTTGGGTATACTTACTCGGTCCAAGAGGCGATATTTTCTTACCCCTTGTTTCGATCATCGGCGTCAGTTTCATTTTTTACAGGCACCGAGCAAATTTTAAACGCATCATTAATGGCACAGAACCAGAAAGCCAGTGGCTCCAAAAAAAAGAAGATCGTAAGGCATAAACTGCGATCTTCTTTTTAAATCCACAAAAAAACTTCATCTTTTGACGAAGTTTATTGTTGTGAACGCATGGCTTGCATTACTTGACGCACTTGTTTTTCAGAAGGTTTTCTTCCCATTTGCATCATCATTGCACGCACCATATTTTCATTGATCGGTGGATTTTTTTCTAAATAGCGTTTAAAGTAGCGTTGTGAAGCAAAAAAGCCAATCACTAACCCTAAAATTAACGCCACCACGATTAAAACAATTGCGACCCATAATTGCATCGTATTCACTCCTTATCATTTACGTAAACATTATAGACAAACTTCATTAAAATAGCAAGTAATTAAACCAGTATTTCAGTGATATCAATAGGTTAGAAATCTTTTAAATAAGAGCGTATTCATAGAAATCATATTTACAAAACTCAAGAAGTGCTATACAATGTGACTATAAGATTAAGAGGAGGGTTCATAATGCCAAGAAGAATTACAGACGAATGTATCGCAACTGGAACATGTGTTGCTGAATGCCCTGTAGATTGTATTGCTGAAGGAGAAGAAATTTACGTTATCGATGAAGACGTATGCATCGATTGTGGTGCCTGTGAAGTTGTTTGTCCTGTCGATGCAATCATCGAAGTTTAAACCCAATTGTTTTATTCAAAAAAAAGTTGCCATGTGGCAACTTTTTTTATTTTTTTACTGATTTGGTCATTCAACAGCATTATTATGGTGTATTTTTATCTTCTTATGTTATAATAAAGAAAAAAAATAAGCAAAGAAAGGGGCGATGCAAATGCGCCAAAACAAAGGGTTTTCATTGATTGAAATGCTCGCAGCACTGTTGGTGACATCAGCCATTATTGTCCCGCTTCTTTTTTCATTAACTGCCAGTGTTGCAACCAATGATATTATGATTAAGCGCAGTGTTGCAACATCAATGACAAGCGCTGCATTACAGGGATTTCAAACGATGTACTATACCGATATAGAAAACAAAATTAACGATATAGGCAATGGTCATTTCTTAGCCTTTAATCGAGACAATGGTTGTAGTATTCTTAGAAATAATCGCCCGTTCTCGCCAACAAGCATTCAAACTGCAGCGAATAATCGGGCATTGTGTGATAATATTTTCGAAATCCAAAACATCAATACCACATTTGATGGCAATCAGTATCAAGTCTTTGTTTATCCGTTTCAAGTCGAGGCTGCAAACCTAACTGCCTATCAAAACGCAATTGATCAAGCGCATGTAAATGGGATAATCCCTGATGAGACATTGCGTGATTTAATGAAAAATATTCCAGTTGGACAATCGATTAACATTTTGCGTGTAACCGTTTGGATTCAGTATGGTGATGGATCGAATCAAGTTGTGATTCGTAGTGGCCTATTATCACCTGAAATGGAGTTGGATTAGATGAGAAATAATCAAAGAGGCTTGTCGTTGTTTGAAATGCTTGCGACAATAAGTATTGCAAGCATCGTGATGATGATGCTTATGAGTATATTATTTACGACGCTTAGAGCAAAAAATCAAATGGATTATACCAACAGATTAGATGATGAAATCTATGAAATTAACGATTATTTATCACGAAATTTTCAGTCACTTGGTTACCGTTCAGTAAAACAGTACGACAATCAAAGTGTTTTAGGTGTTGGTCAATCCGTATTTCTTTTCACCACTGA
>SKFU01000088.1 GCA_007117835.1 Candidatus Izemoplasma sp.
CGCATAATCAACGCTGCAGGAACGTCTAAAATACCGGCGGTAGCATTCATTATATTTTGCCATTTTTTTTGAATATCACGATTGATTTGTCCTATCGACTTTTCTGTTTCAATGGGAATGGTTGTCATTTCATCGCGTGCTTTAATTAATACCGTTGTTTCTATCATAAGTATGCACCTTTCTATTTATATTTTAAACCAATCTTACGCTTACCATTACAGAGATCTTAAAAATTATACCAATTATTTAGTAATTTCTCAATGGCAAAATGATGAATATTATCACGTTGTCAAGAAACAACACGCCGACTACTTACATGTCAGACTGGATGTCTTTTTTACAAAGACACTTATCGTGCATTGAACAAAAAAAATTGAGTTTTATTAGAACTCAATTTTTTTCAAGATTTACCCGTGATTAAACTACTTCTGGAAACCAAGACTTCGTTTTATTGGCAATCACAACAAGACCTAACATCACGGGTACTTCAACAATAATGCCAACCGTTGTTGCCAGTGCTACTGGTGAGGTTGCGCCAAATAAAGCAATGGCTACTGCGACTGCCAGTTCGAAAAAGTTAGACGCACCAATCATCCCTGCAGGTGCTGCAACATCATGGGTTAAGCGCATTTTTTTCGCACCATAGTAGGCTATAAAAAAGATTAAAAACGTTTGAATGATCAACGGTATTGCAATCAATACGATATGGAATGGATTGTTCATAATGACTTCTGTTTGGAATGAAAAGATTAAGATTAGTGTAAGTAATAATCCAATTACTGTAATGTGCTTAAATTTTGGTAAGAACTGATTGTTAAAGTAATCATCGCCTCTGCGTTTAATTAATTGAGTTCGTGTGATGACACCGGCTGACAGTGGAATTACCACAAACAAGATAACGGATATAAGTAGTGTGTCCCAAGGTAGTGCAATACCAACTGTATCCAAAACACCTGTAAAACTAATAAGAAGCGCAACGATAGGTGTAAATAGTACGAGTAAGATAATATTATTGGTCGCCACTTGGACGACGGTGTATGCTGGGTTACCTTTGGTGAGGTGACTCCAAACAAAAACCATTGCTGTACAAGGTGCAGCACCGAGTATGACAGCACCCGCTAAGTATTGGCGTGCTAAATCATTTTCGATAAACGGACTCAGTATCACAAAGAAAAACAACCCGGCGATGGCAAACATAGTAAACGGTTTAATAAGCCAGTTAACTACCCATGTAAGGTAAAGGCCTTTAGGGCTTTTTCTTACATCCTTTAGACTTGTAAAGTCAACTTTGAGCATCATTGGATAAATCATAAACCAAATGAGTATTGCAATCGGTATTGAGATTTCTGCATAGGTAAAACGGTCTAAAAAAATAGGAATAAACTCAAAGTAATTGCCAATGATTAGACCGACAACCATGCACAATAATACCCATACTGTTAAATATTTTTCAAATACATTGATGCCTTGATTTGTTTTCATTTGTTCGCACCTCTTAAGTTTTTTAGTTCATGCACTTACTCAAGTTTGCATGTGTTCTTTTCGAAATTCATCAGTTTTTCTTGTGTCGCTTTATAAAACGCTGTGTTTTGAATCAACGGATAGATTAACGGAAACGCGTCAATTAGTTTTGGTGAAAGTCTATAGTGTATCCATTGTGTGTCTCTTCTGCCCTCAATTAAACCGTGTTTCCGAAATGCCATTAGATGCTTAGACACATTGGCTTGCTTAAGTTGCAGAAACCTTTCAATGTCACATACACAATACTCGTCTTCCATAAGCATCGTGAATATAGCCAGACGGTTGGGCTCTGCGAGTAGTTTGAAAAGTGATATTATATCTTTCATTATTCACCTCATATTACTATTTGGTAATATGTTATCATATAAGCTTTTTAATGACAAGTAATAAGAGATGACTGAATCAAATTTTCGTGATATGATAAAGTTAATAACAAATATTGGTGGTGAGTTTATGTTTAGAGCAACAGTAATCACATGTAGCGACAAAGGTGCTAAAGGCTTAAGACAAGATACTTCCGGACCTTATATTAAAAGTTTTTTGGAACAATTAGGTTTTGACGTAGTTGATCAAATCATCATTAGTGATGACCTTGAAATCATCGAAAAATCGTTGTTACACTACGCAGATTCAGTTCACGTTGATTTAATTATCACCACAGGTGGTACAGGTTTCTCACCGAGAGACAATACACCTGAGGCAACGCTGAAAGTGATAAAAAGAATTGTGCCCGGCATTCCTGAAATGTTGCGTGCTGAATCCTATCTTGTCACTAAAAAAGCCTATTTATCTAGAGGTGTTGCGGGGATTAGAAATCGTACTTTAATTATTAATTTGCCGGGTAGTCTTAAAGCGGTTAAAGAACAACTTGAGTGGCTAGATAATGTGTTTGATCATGGTTTAAAAATACTGAAACATCTTGATACGGATTGTGGTGAATCCTCGTAAATTTAACGAACAATAAAAAGCACAGCGTCATTGATTATTCATCAAGACGCTGTGCTTTTTTTCTTTGTTTTATCAAATACAATCGAATAATTGTGATCTTTTAAATCCACTAACATCAATTTATTAATTAATGTTTCTGGGATTCCAAAAATGTATTTAATGTATTCGGTAACCATCATATTTGCGATGATTGGCGGAATAAATGTTGGACTTCCTAGCACTTTTTCAATACCTGATTTCTTGTTTTGATAAATCGTTTCTAGTATCTTAGAGCCTGGCAGTACAACGCCAAACTGCCCATACCAACCGCCGATGGCACCGTGAACAAGGGGAATGTGATTGTCGTTTGCATATCGTTCTAACCATAACCGTGTCTCGATATTATCAACACAATCAAACACCACATCAATCCTATCTAAACTGTTTACTGATTGTATTTTACGTTGCTGTGTGTCAACTTTAATATCGGGGTTAATTAATAAAAGATTGGTTTTAATGACGTCAACTTTCGATTGCCCCAATACTTCAGTTGATGAAAAAAGTTGGCGATTTAGATTACTCATAGTAAAACAATCAAAGTCAACTAAAGTTAAATTTTCAACACCCAATCGTACTAAAGCATTTGCCACAAAGCCGCCCAGTCCCCCTAAACCGACAATCAACACGTGTTTGGTTTGGATTTTTTGATTATAGTCGGTGCCTAATAACTTTTTATTTTCATTAAATATCATTGTTACCCACCGGCTACTGGTGGAAAGAAATGGATAAGCGAATCAGGTTTTACTGGGTGGTCAACCATACGACTCGGAATATCATCTTTCCCATCACAAATGACGATCGAAACGTCAGCTAAATTTAAATTTAGTGCTTTAGCAACGTCTTTAATGGTCATGCCTTCTTCATATGACAGTTCAACACTTTTTCCACGATTATCACGAAGATAGGCATAAAGTTTTACTGTAATCATAGTTTATTGTCACCTCACAATTTAAGTACATCTAATTATTCTGCGATTCCAAAGGCAGTCAGCGCAGCTTGGTGAATAACCCGAACAATCATATTCGCTGGTTTCGATAAAATCGCAGCCATCTCTAAACTCGCAATCGACACAACTTGGATGCAGTGAATAATGAACTGCATGCCTAAAACATTGATAGACTTCACTATGATATATGTCTTGAATCGATTGTGTATTTACATTGCCAAACGTATGTTTTTTAACTTGTTTTTTCCGACCAAAAACATATTCTTTGTATGTTGAGGCCAATCGATAACATGGAACGACATCACCTTTAAAATCGATGTAGGTATAATCATTTTCAATAAAATGGCACAGGCGTTCTGTTTTAATCTCCATGTACGGAAACGAAACGACGACTCGGTTTTTAAAATACGCATAATTACTGACTTCTGCAGCAAATTTTCGGCCTTCTGCATTGAAGTGTTCATCATAATAAATGGCTTTTGTTTGCGCATCATTTTGTGGTAGTAAATGAGAAACCAACACACGTTTCACATCGTACTGACTCGCAAGATCTATGACTGAAAATAAGCTGTCTTTATTGTTTTTAGACAAAACAAACGCAAACTCGATTTGAGGTGTTCTTAAACGGTTGTTTTTTTTGTAGTTTTTGATGAATTCTAGTGTATTGATGACTTGTTTGAAATCAGTTTTTCGAATATGAAAATAGGTTTCCTCTGTCCCATCAACACTGACAATGATATTGTCAAAATGCTGGCAAATCATGTCAAGATTTCGCTTTGAAAGCACACCATTCGTAGTAATTTCAAGACGGTGGTCTTTAAACAGTCGAACTGCGTATTCAAACTGCTTTGCGACACTCGGTTCGCCAATACCTCCAAATACGATACCAACATCCTTGTTTAATCCTGTGGCGATTTTATCCAATGTTTCTTTGGTCATATCGTCGAGTGGTGTTTCCCAAGAGTTACGGTAACACATCACACAGTTTAAGTTGCAACGATTGGTGAGTTCTAAGTATATTTTTTTCATATAAGACAAGGAATGAATGGGAGCCATTCATTCCTTTACCAACCTTTCTATTCTAACCCTAATTCAACCAATCTTTCCTGTGTAGGAATACCCATTTCATTCCAGCCTCTTAACTGATAATACTCAGGTAATAGTTTATCTAACTGATGGACATGTCCTTTGGTTGGTCCCTCAGGCATTGGTACTTTAAGTAAACGTTCTGGTAATGTATCATCGCTTGCAGTAAACCCTGCAGCTAAGTTGAACTGACGCTCGATATTATAAATTCTTTCACCGGCTTTAAGTACATCATCACCAGTCCATTCAGTGCCTACGACCGCGTTATAAATATTGGCATAATCATCAGCACCCAAGGCAAACGAGGTGAATAAGCAAAGCCCAGAAGAATCGATAAACGCAGTTAAATCTTGGAATATTTTAACCCATAATGGCTTATCTTGTAGTTCCATGCGATCGAGTTTATCTGGTAAGCCTAAGATTTCTGGTGAAATCATGTAGCCACGAACATGGCAACCACCACGATTGCTCGTCGCATATGTTAATCCGTGTCCTTGAACACCGCGTGGGTCGTAGGCAGGAATTTCTAAGCCTTTAACTGTCATCGATAAATCTTCACGCCCATAAGACTTACACAAAACAAGTGAACCATCTGCCATTTTATCGCCAAAGCCTTCACGTTTGCCCATTTTGTGAAGCCAATAAACCATTGCTTCAGCGTTGCCAAAGTCAAGGGGTTGGCCTTCGAAATCAACGTCTTCTAAATAGCCTTTTTCTTTAAGCTCCATTGCGGCTGCGAGTGTAGCACCAGCGGTAATCGTATCGATTCCATACTGGTTACACCAGTGATTCGCTTCGATAATCGCTTCTAAGTCTTTGACACCACAATCTGAACCAAACGCCCAAATTGTTTCGTATTCTGGTCCGCCACCTTCGACTTTTTTTGTTTTCGTATAACGACCACATGCGATTGGACAACGGTGACAAGGGTCTTTACGAACCAAATATTTTTCAGCAAGGGTTTCACCCGATATATCATCGGCTGCATCAAAAACACCGCCCTGGAAGTTATTGGTTGGTAATATACCATTGGCATTGATAACATTGACAAGAACTGCAGTACCATAAGTTGGCAAACCTTGTCCAGTCACTGGATTGTCTTTTAACTTGTTTGTTGCTTCTTTATTATTCGCACGCGTTTTTTCTTCATCAAATAGGTTAACTTTCATTTTGCCCCTAACAACAATGGCTTTAAGATTTTTACTTCCCATGACAGCACCCACACCACTGCGTCCTGCTGCACGGTCTTTTTCATTCATAACTGCAGCCATGCGGCTTAGTTTTTCACCGCCTGGACCAATAGTTAAAACATTGGTGTTTTTATCTTTTTGTAAAATATCAGTAGTTTCATGTACCAGTTTACCCCAAACATGTGATGCATCTTTAATTTCAACGTCTTCTTCATTAATTTCTAAATAAACTGGTGCTTCTGATTTTCCTTCTACAATAATCCCATCATATCCAGCGTATTTGAGACGTGCGCCCCACGTACCACCAGAGTTTGATGATGCGATGGTTCCTGAGAGTGGTGATTTAGTAATGACCATGTAGCGTCCACCTGTTGGTGTTGGTGTCCCAGACATTGGACCATTCATAAAAATAATCTTGTTGTCAGGGCTTAACGGATCGATTTTCGGATCGATTTCATCAAATAAAAGTTTGGTTCCTAACCCACGTCCGCCAACATACTTTTTAGCGAGATCAAAATCCAAATCGTCAACTTTAATGGTGCGTTTTGTTAAATTGACTCTCAAAATTTTTCCCATGTATCCGTACATATAAATGCCTCCTTTAGGCTGTTATTTTTGAATACTATCTTTATTATACTTAAAGCAACTTCAAATTTCAAATCAATTTAGGCGACCCACTTCTTATTTAAATTTTTTTTAGTTAAGAGCAATTTACATAAATTGACTGTAAATATGACGTGTTATACGCTATAATAAACTCAATTAAAGCATTCCGAGTTGGGTTTTCTAAGGGAAACTATGAAGCCCAACCGATGGGTATAAATAGAAATGTTTATGCCTCCCACGTTGGAAAGGAAGCGAGTTTTTCACTTCTTTTTCGATGTGAAAAACTCGTTTTTTTGGTGAAATAATATGAGAAAAATCATCGCTTTATGTTTAATCATTATCACTTTATTTTTAGTTACTGCATGTCAAAAAAGACCACTCATGTTAGCGACGACTACGTCTCTTGAAAACAGTGGCCTATTGGCATATTTATTGCCTTATTTTGAACATGATACAGGCATTACTGTCAATGTTGTCGCATTGGGAACTGGTGCGGTTTTATCGTTGGCTGAAAAGGGTGGTGCTGATGTCATTATTGTTCATGATTATGCACGCGAAATGGTTTTTATGAACGCTGGGTTTGGTGAAAAACGTGCCGAATTTATGTATAATGATTTCGTTTTTGTAGGTCCACACGCGATCGATGCGATGGACTTGAAAACATTTTTACAAATGTTATTAGCCTCTCAAAGCTTTTACTCACGCGGTGATGATTCTGGCACCCATGCAAGAGAACGTTTTTTGTGGGAATATTTTGATTTAGACATCCAAGATTTCGGTCTCAGATATCAAGAAGTTGGCCAAGGAATGGAATCGACATTAATGATGGCTTCCCATAAAAACATGTATACTTTGAGCGATCGCAGCACATATTTAGCAATGAAAGCCAACTTAAATCTCATGATTGTTTTTGAAAATCACGCGCTATTACATAACCCATATGCGATCATTAAAGTCGACCCATCACGCCATGGACGAAGTGATGATGCGGCCAATCGTTTTTATGATTGGATGTTATCTAACAAAGCAAAGCAATTGATTACTCAATTTAAAATAAACAATGACCAACTATTTTTCGTGTATGACTAGGAGGCTATTTCATGATTGTTGATGGCTTTAAAGAAGCATTGCAACTACTTGTTTCACTTGATTCAGAAATAATTCAAATTATTGCGCTATCACTTGGCATTTCTTTACTTGCAACAGTAACTGCTGGTTTTTTTGCGACGTTGTTTGGGATATTAATCAGTATCACCACTTTTCCTTTTAAAAACCTCGTTAAGAAATTGATTTTTACATTTATGGGCATACCACCTGTCGTTCTTGGGCTCTTTGTTTTACTACTTTTGATTGGGCCTTTAAGCCATTTAAATTTAGTGTTTACTAAAACTGCAATGTACATCGCACAAACACTACTTGTCTTTCCCATTGTTGCTGGAAACATCATTATTTCAAGCGAAAAAACCCAGCAAAATATTTTAGAAACCGCAACAACACTGGGTGCATCAAAATCAGATAAAATTTGGCTCATTGTAAAAGAAACCAAACCATTCATACTGCTGAGTTTAATGCTTGGTTTTTCAAGAGCAATTAGTGAGGTAGGCGCCGTGATGCTCGTTGGGGGAAACATCCGTGGTGAAACACGTGTTATTACCACGTTCATCGCACTTAACACGAATATGGGTAACTATGCATCATCCATCGCCATGGGTATAATTTTGCTTGGTTTAGCCTTCATAATCCATTCATTTATTGCTTCATTTAAAGGTGGTTTATATGATTAAAATAGATAATTTGTCTGTTTGTTTTTCCAATATTGTCATTAATTACCCAAATAAAACGTTTAAAAAAAATAAAGCGACATTTATTACTGGAAGAAATGGTGTTGGAAAAACGACTTTATTAAAAAGTCTTGCACGACTACTTAAATATGAAGGTTCGATAGCGTATCAAGGTGTTGCCACCTATCTTTCACAGGAACCCACACTTTTTAACCGCAGTGTTTATGAAAACATTGTGTATCCTTTAAGAATTAGACAGTGTAACCTTGACCTGTATAACCCCGAAATTTTTACATATGCGAAAATGCTTGAACTAGATCATTTACTGTATCAGAACGCAAAAACATTGTCTTCTGGTGAGAAAATGAAAACAGCGTTTTTACGCAGTATTATTTTCTCACCAGATTTGGTCTTACTTGATGAACCCACCACACATCTTGATATCGAGTCGATTGAGCAAATAACACAATTGATACAGACATTAAAAAAGACCATGACTTTTTTAATTATCAGTCATAACAAATCATTTCTCAGTGCACTCAAAGATGATGAATATTACCTA
Organism: Candidatus Izemoplasma sp.; assembly: GCA_007117835.1. Classification (GTDB taxonomy): domain Bacteria; phylum Bacillota_I; class Bacilli_A; order Izemoplasmatales; family Izemoplasmataceae; genus CSBR16-107. The sequence goes on from SKFU01000088.1 coordinate 8,680, forward strand.
GGAGGTTCACATGTTCAACGTAAAAACGATTGATGAAACCAAAACATTATTAAGAAAGTTTACCCAAGATTATGGCTTGAAAACATTTAAAATAGATATCGATGCTGCACTTGGTTATGTCAGTGCTGAAACCGTTTACTCGCAGACTGATGTCCCTCATTTTAATCGTTCTACTGTCGATGGCTATGCTGTGTTTCATAATGTTGTGGCATTTGCAAGTGCGTCCTCTATTGTGCCACTTGCGATGCGTGGCATCGTTGAAATGGGGAAACCGTGTGATCTTTTACTCGATAACGAAAGTTGTGTTTATGTTCCAACTGGTGGTCATATACCTAACAATGCCACAGCCGTTGTGATGATAGAAAACACTGAAGTTTTGGGTGAGGATGTTTTAATTAAAAAACGTGCATCTAAGTGGGATAATGTACTTTTAAAAGGTTCAGACATAAACCACGGTGCAGTTGTAATGAAACCAAACCAAGTGATTACAGACCGTTTAATTGGGGTTTTAAAAGCCACAGGGGTTCAAGCAGTGACTGTATTTAAACCACTAACAGCGTTAGTGATTTCTACCGGTGATGAAATCACAGATCGCTTGCCACTTAAAACGGGTAGAATTCTTGATATCAATACGCATACAGTTAAGCATTATCTGCATAAACATCATGTTCGTGTTGAAAAAACTGTTGTGATTGATGATAATTTCGCGGTCTATAAAGAGACCGTCATAGAAGGGTTCAAGCAATACGATTTAGTCATTGCATCTGGTGGAAGTTCCGTGGGCACACATGATTACACCTTTGACATCATGCAATCACTGAATGCTGAAATATTCGTTCATGGCATTAGCATTAAGCCTGGAAAGCCGACAATATTTGCCATGCATAACAATAAACTGTTTGTTGGTTTGCCTGGGCAACCAACAAGTGCATACATCGTTTTACATACGTTTTTTTCAACCATTTACGCAGGCATATTTCGGCTTAAAGATTCTTTGCCTGAGGCTTATCTTATTGCGAAACTTACACAAAATGTCATGGGTTCCTTAGGAAGAACAACGGTTCAACTGGTCAAGATTTGTAATGACGATGAAATCTTAGTAACACCAATCCATGCAAAATCTGGAATGATTGATGCATTAAGCACAGCGGATGGATACATTATTATTGATGCAGATTGTGAAGGCTACTCGGAAGGCGACAGCGTTCATGTTTATCGGTGGGGGGATTAGATGAAACAAAATGTTTATTTGAAAAGCACGCCTTTAGAAAAAGTACTTAGAATCTTAAAATCGGAGTGTCCATTACACCAAAAAACTGAGCGAATCAACATAAAAAATAGTTTACATCGAATCACTTATGACCCGGTCATTGCTGAAGTGTCATCCCCTGTATTTAATGCCAGTGCGATGGATGGTGTTATGGTTGTGGCCGCAATGACTGAGGAGGCAACTGAAACCAATCCTGTGACGCTTTCTGACCAAGATTTCGTCTATGTCAATACTGGAAATCCTGTTAATGAACCCTATAACGCAGTGATAAAATTGGAAGACTTAATTGAGAACAATACCACGAATCGCGTAACCATTATCAAGTCTGCCTCACCTTATCAGCACATTCGACCGATTGGTGAAGATGTGATTGAAAAAACAGTAATTTTGCCTAAGTATCATAAAATTAGACCGATTGATATTGCGGCAATGCTTGCGGGTGGCGTTGAGACAATAACCGTTTTGGCAAAACCGAAAGTGTGTGTGATTCCAACGGGTGATGAAATCATACGTGATGTAAAAAAACTTACCCAAGGTAAAATTTTAGACTCAAACTCTTTTTATCTTGAAAACGAACTACTGTCATTGGGTGTTGATGTCACTATTCACGATATTGTTGCCGATGATTATCCTTATTTAGAATCGGTAATCACAAATGCTTCACTGAACTACGACCTTGTTTTAATTGGTGCTGGAAGTAGTTCTGGATCTAAAGATTTTGCTAAATCTATCGTGGAAAAGCATGGACAAGTTTTTGTTCATGGCATTGCCATCAAACCAGGCAAACCGACAATCATAGGTAAAATTAATAACGCCACGGTCATTGGGTTGCCAGGTTATCCGGTATCGACTTTTATTGCTTTTGAGTGCGTTGTAAAACCCCTGCTTTTTCACTACTTTCACCAACATCTTTCAAGACCATTATTGCAAGCTAAAATCACCGGTAAACTGGTTGGTTCGCTCGAGAGTGAAGAGTATGTGCGTGTCAAACTAAACAAAGTTAAGGACAACTTTATTGCCACCCCATTATCTCGGGGGGCCGGGGTTACAACAAGTGTTGTACAGGCTGATGGTTTGCTGATTATACCACGCCATGTTGAGGGTTATGATGCGTATGAAAGCGTGAATGTTTGGCCACTTAAAACACTAGAAATGATTGAAAATACTATCACAGTAATTGGGTCACATGATATACTCTTAGATGAGATTGATGCGCTATTAAGACATTCAAACATCATACTTTCTAGCACACATGTCGGTAGTTTTGGTGGTGTACAGGCGATTAAAACCGACGAATGTCATATTGCACCCATTCATTTACTTGATGCGTTTGGGCAGTATAATCGGTATGTTATTGATAAGTACCTAAGTAATGATTTTGTGATTATTCGTGGTGTTGATCGTATCCAAGGTTTATACACAAAAGCGTCGAACCCTAAAAACATTGGTTCAATTAGCGATTTAACGCGACAAGAAATTCGGTTTGTCAACAGACAACGCGGCAGTGGGACACGAATTTTTTTCGATAATCTACTAAAAACTAACGCCATTAAAACGCATTTAATACATGGTTACTCGTACGAACTACCCACACACACAATGGTTGCTTCTGCAATCAAAGAAGGCGCGTATGATGCTGGTGTGGGTATTGAAAGTGTTGCCAAACTCTATGGACTTAATTTTATCGAGTTGGGGGTTGAGCAATATGATTTTTTAGTTCATAAATCTCAATTGAAAACAAATAAAGTAAAAGCGTTCATCGCGGTGCTTAAAGGCGAGCAGTTCAAGCAAAAGATACTATCAATCGGAGGGTATCGCATCGAAGATATTGGTGAGATTATCCATGGGTGAGGTGACGTTATGATAGACCCGTTTAAACGAAATATTGATTATTTACGCGTTAGCGTTACTGAACGCTGTAATTTACGCTGCTTTTACTGTATGCCTGAAGAAGGCATTAAGAAGAAAGAACATAATGATATTTTAAGAGATGAAGACATCGTTAATGCTGTTAAAGCGGCGGTGAACTTAGGTCTAAAAAAGATTAGACTAACCGGTGGCGAACCTTTGGTACGCCGTGGGATCTACGAATTAATAAAGAAAATCTCTAACATTGATGGCGTTGAAGAAATTGATTTAACAACCAATGGTTTGTTGTTAAAAAATCAGATTAAACGGTTGAAAGCTGCTGGAATTAAACGGGTTAACTTGAGTTTAGATTCATTAAAACCAGACGTTTATAAAGCCATAACACATTCAAACGTATCTTTAGATTATCACGCCATTATTAAAGAACTCATTGCGCATGATATGTTACCGATTAAGATTAATGCGGTTTTATTAAACGGAATCAACGATAATGAAGTCGGTGACTTTATTGAACTGGCAAACACCTATGATATCCATGTTCGATTTATCGAACTCATGCCGATTGGGCATTTAAATTTCAATTACAATACGCATTTCATTTCTAAGGCAGCCATTTTAGAGCGCCATCCGGCGTTGCAATTTGAACAAAAACATAAAATTGCTGAGTACTATACAGTGCCTGGAAAAAATGGAAAAATTGGTTTTATTAATCCCATGAGTAACCATTTTTGTAATCAGTGTAACCGCCTAAGACTCACAGCAGATGGTCATTTAAAGCCTTGTCTACACACAAATGAAGAAATCTCTATTAAGCATCTAGATTTTAATGAAATGGTGAAAACTTTTGAAAAAGCGATTCACAAAAAACCAGAAAAGCATCGTTTAAACGACAAGCAAAGGCCAATACATCGCTCGATGCATAAGATAGGAGGATAACCATGAAACTTTCACATATGAATCAAGAAGGCCGCGCATATATGGTCGATGTTTCTGATAAAGCTGTTACCAAACGAATTGCTAAAGCACAAGCAACAATACACATGAAACCACAGACTTTAAAACGGATACTTGATGGTGGTATTCATAAGGGCGATGTCTTAGCTGTGGCACAAGTTGCTGGCGTTCAAGCTGCTAAATCAACACATCATTTAATTCCAATGTGTCATCCTTTACAGTTAACGCATGTTAATTTAGCGTTTTCTCAAAGTTTAAAACACAGCACACTCACACTCACAAGTACAGTTGCGACTGATGGTAAAACTGGTGTCGAAATGGAAGCACTCACCGCTGTAAGTGTTGCGGCATTAACTGTATATGATATGTGTAAAAGCATTGATCAATCAATGTGCATTAGAAACATATTATTGCTAGAAAAATCAGGTGGTAAGCAAGGCAACTTTAAATACCATAATCAGGAGGAAATTAACCATGGCTAAAGTGATTTCAATTAATTTAAGCGAAAAAAAAGGTGTCATTAAGCACCCAATTGAACACGGTGTTTTCAAAGATGATTTTGGGTTAGTTAATGATGCACACGCAGGAAAATGGCATCGACAAGTGAGTTTTTTGGGATTAGAAAGTTTTGATAAACTGGCTAAAATGGGCAATATTGATAACCTGAAACCTGGAATTTTTGCTGAAAATATTACGACAGAGGGCATTACTTTATACACACTCCCGATTGGCACCAAACTTCGCATTGGCAATACCGAGCACGAAGTCACACAAATCGGTAAAGAATGCCATCATGGGTGTGAGATTTTTCATAAGGTTGGCGATTGTGTCATGCCACGAGAAGGCATCTTTACACGCGTAATTAAAGGTGGTATTGTTTATCCTGGAGATATCATTGAAGTGATTAGCGAGGTATAATGGCTTCTATAAAATAAAAAAATGATTCATTTTGATCAGATAAAACCAAAATGAATCATTTTTTTTGCATAATGAAACTGAAATATCACTGAAAAAACAAACATGTTTAAGGCTTAATTACTCTGTTTTTTAGTGAAGACATTGTGATCAATAAACCAATGTTTTAATTGTTTTTCAAAGCTTAAAGATAAGTAAGATTTTGTGTCTTGATTTACCGCACCAAATTGAATAAAAATTAGGATTTGTTCTAAAAATCCAATCATGAAAATAATCAATATAACACTTAGAAGCACTGATGTGTTAATAAAAAAAGACATTAACATCATACAATAAACAAATACTGCGTTGCTTCTCAAAATACGCGTGTGTAGTGTATACACCTTTTTGATGCGAATAAGTGGTACCAAAAAACTTAATGCATAAACACTGAAAGCAGCGATTAAAAAATAACGATTTGAAAGAATTGCTTGCGGATATAAATAGTACAAGAAATATGCCACGGAAATATAAAAAAACATGTCAGCAATTGTATCGAGCGCTTTGCCTAACTGACTAACTTGGTTCCACTTTCTTGCCAAATACCCATCAAAGAAATCTGTTGACCCTAAGATTGTAAATGATACGAAAAAATGTACTGGTCTGTCTTGCCATAAAAATATGTAAAGCGACGGCAAGAAAACCAATCGAGATAAGCTTAAACTGTTAGGAACTGTCAATATTTTTTTCATTATATCCCTCTATGAAATATCGTGTTTGATATCGTTAGTGTATACCAGTAGTCTATTAAAAGTCAACCAGTGTACTCGTCAATAATGAAGAGTCAATCCTTGACACAGCCGATAATTTTGCCATATAACCGATATCTTTCCGTTAAGAAAAAACTCAAACCGCTTAAATCGCTGTTTGAGTTTTCATTTCAGTTTGTTTTCGGTATAACATTTGTTCCTTTTTTAATGTTTTTAACATCAATAAATGGATGGTTACAGCAGCACCAATGACAATGAGAATGATGGTTACATAAGTGCGTTCAACAATAATCATACTAAATACCATTGTCGTCCATAATAAGATGATGGCACCAACTTTTGTTTTTAAGTCAATGGCTTTATATGTGATATAACTATAAATGTAAATGCCGAATATTTTATGATGAATCAGCCAATCATATCTTTTTTTCGAGCTTTTAACGTAGCAGTATGCACCAAGCAATAAGAAAGGTGTTGTCGGCAATAAAGGCAATATAATACCAAGCGCACCTAAAACTACAGATAGTGTTCCGCCAAGAATCAGCAGACTGTTTTTCAGCTTACTTGATTGCTTCATCAAGCGGTATGTTCAGTGCTTTGGCGACACCTTCACCATACGCCTTATCTGCAAGATAGCAGTGCTTAATATGACGCAGTTTAATGGCTTTAGGTATATCACCCATATTGCGTGCTGTATTCATAAATAATCGCGCTTGTTCTTCTTGTGGTAATAAACGAAAGAGTTGACCTGGTTGCGTAAAGTAATCTGTATCATCTTCTCTAAAATCATAATTGTAGGCATCACCTTCTAAGGCTAGCGGTGGTTCTTTTAACGCTTTTGAGTCATCCCACTCTTCTTCACTGTTTGGCCAGTAACCCACGCGACCATTCGCATTGTCATCCACACGCATCATGCCGTCACGATGATAGCTGTTGGCTTTGTTTTTTGGCGCATTCACAGGAATCGAGGCATGATTAACTCCCAAGCGATAACGTTGTGCATCACCATAAGAAAATAGTCTACCTTGTAACATTCGGTCTGGTGAAAACCCTATTCCAGGTACGATGTTGGCAGGATTAAACGCGGCTTGTTCAACATCTCGGAAATAGTTTCCAGGGTTTTTATTGAGTTCAAAATACCCGACTTGAATTAATGGATAATCGCTTTTATACCAAACTTTTGTTAAATCAAATGGATTGGTTGGATGATTTACAGCTTGTGCTTCAGTCATGACTTGAATGTACATTGTCCAACGTGGATAGTCTTTGTTATCAATGGCAGTTAATAAATCATGTTGATGGGATTCACGGTCTTTCCCAATTAGCATTTCCGCGGCCTCATCGGTAAGATATTCTATCCCTTGATTAGTTTTTAAATGGAATTTAACCCATACTCTTTCATTATTACTATTAATCATGCTATAAGTATGTGAACCATACCCGTTCATATGTCGATAGGTCTTAGAAATACCACGATCACTCATGGTTATGGTCACTTGATGCAACGCTTCGGGTAACAAAGTCCAGAAGTCCCAATTGTTCTTCGCACTACGCTCATTGGTGTAAGGATCACGTTTAACGGCTCTGTTTAAATCAGGAAAACGGTGTGGGTCACGAATAAAAAACACTGGCGTGTTATTTCCGACCAAATCCCAATTGCCTTCTTCTGTGTAAAACTTCATTGCGAAACCACGAATATCGCGTTCAGCATCGGCTGCGCCCCGCTCACCAGCAACGGTAGAGAAACGAACAAACATTGGTGTTTCTTTGCCAATTTCAGAAAATATGCTGGCTTTGGTGTATTTGGTAATATCGTGAGTAACCACAAACTGACCAAACGCGCCCGAGCCCTTAGCATGCATGCGACGTTCAGGAATTACTTCTCTATCAAAATGCGCAAGTTTTTCTAAATACCAAACATCTTGTAACAACATTGGACCACGTTTGCCCGCGGTCATTGCATTTTCATTGTCTGGTACTGGTGCCCCCACATAATTTGTTAACTTAGGTTTTTTAGTTTTCGGCATATATCCTCCTTATTTTTTTGTGCTTTAGCACTTATACCTTAATAGTACTTTGTATGCTGTCTAATGTAAAAGATTTTCTAATGTTCTTAATAAAAACCGTTTTATTTATAATTAGAAAACAGTGATATGCGTGTTTATTAGCAACCTTTAGTAGACAGTGTTATTGATCTGCAACATTTTTAGTTGGATATTTTGGTGGTTGTGTTAATGATACATCCATGACTATTGTGATGACATTTAACCTTTTTATATGAAAATAGAGAAAATAAAAACTAGACATTCACTTGTTTGTCCAGTTTTTATCTTTAATTTACAGGGTCATACAGATGATAATTATTATTGTAATCACCATGCTTAATCGGCAAGCACATTAATAATATCATCATTTGATATAACACCTCTTAAACGTTTTTTACCATCTAAAACTGCAACTTCAAATGTTGCATCACTAAGGTTTTTCCAAATGTCTTTTAAATAAGCATTACGGTTAATCACGGTGTTATCTTCAGTAACTAAACGTTCAAGTGATTTTGCCTTTGATCGTTTAAGTTGTTCAGTTGTAACATAGCCTAAAAACTTATTATCATCATCCGTTACATAACAAAATTCTAAGTTGCCAGACTCAAGTTTTTCTAGCAGTGTCTTTGGATGATCACTCGGTAATGCCGTATACGAAGGTTTTCTCATAACACTTCTAACTTTCAAAATACGTGTTTTATCGACATCGGCGATGAAATCACGCACATAATCATTTGCGGGATTTTCAAAAAAGTCTTTGGGTGTGCCAATTTGAACTACTTCGGCATCTCTCATGAGTGCAATGCGTTCGCCCAATCGGAATGCTTCATTCATATCATGGGTGATAAAAACGATTGTTCGATCAAATGAATCATCTAAGTTTAATAACTCATTTTGCATATCGCGTCGAATGAGGGGATCAAGCGCACTATAGGGTTCATCCATAAGCAATAGTTCTGGGTTATTAACCAATGCACGGGCAAGGCCCACACGTTGTTTCATGCCGCCACTTAACTGACTTGGCATGTGATGTTCCCATCCATCTAAACCGACTTGTTTAATCGCTTCAAGTGCTTTTTCTGTGCGTTCTTTCTTATCCACATGTTGAATTTCCAAAGGATACTCAACATTTTCCAATACATTACGGTGACTTAACAAGCCAAAGTGTTGAAACACCATCGATACTTCTTTACGACGGAATGTGCGTAAACGCATATTATCCATATCATTGATGTTTTCACCATCAATGATAATGTCTCCACGTGTTGGTTTGTTTAAACCATTTAATGTTCTGATAAACGTACTTTTTCCACTACCACTAAGACCAACAATGACAAAAAGTTCATCAGGATAAATTTCAAAATTAACATTTCTATTGGCCACAGTAACGCCTGTTTTCTCCATGATTTCACTGACATGCATATCTGTATCTAGCATGCTTTTTGCTTGTTCTACTTGACTGGGTTTCCCAAATATAACACTTAAGTTCTCTACTTTAATATGTTTAGACATCCAATCCCTCCGTACGGTTAAATTTAGAAGCAAACCCTTGCAGGATTCGATCGAGAATAATTGCTAAAAACACAATGGCCAATCCGGCTTGAAAACCTCTTCCGACTTCAAGTCGTCGAATCGATATTAAAACTTCATCTCCAATACCTTCTGCACCGATCATTGAAGCAATAACAACCATTGCCATTGCCATCATTGTGGTTTGATTAATTCCCGTCATAATGGTTGAAATCGATTGCGGTATTTCAATTTTAAATAGCATTTGGGCAGGTGTAGAACCAAAACTTTTACCTGCTTCTACCACTTCTTTGTTCACATTAGTAATACCTAGATAAGTCAGTCTTATTAGCGGTGGGACTGCGTAAATGGTCGTTGCAACAACTGCCGGCACACGTCCTATACCAAATAACATGATTGCTGGTATTAAATAAACAAAACTTGGCATCGTTTGCATACCATCTAAGATTGGTTTGAATATTGATTCAATAGGCTTAGATTTTGCCATAATAATCCCACTTGGAATACCGATAATAAGACTGACAAAAACACTAATAAAAATAATGACTAAAGTGTAAATCATCGGATCCCAAAGTCCAAACATGGCGATTAAGAATAACATTGTGGCCAGTATAAGACCACCTAAGTAACTGTATAGTTTAAAACCAAGATAAGCAACCGCTATAATATAAATCCACCATGGAATGGCACTAAGCACAAAATCAAACCCATTAAATAATGCCAAGACAACGGTTGTAATCACATCAAAGAGTCCGCCAAATGTGTCTAAAATCCAATCGACAAAGCGATCAATGATACCACTTATTTCAAAAATGAACTGTTCTGGATAATGTAACATAATGTCTCCTTCTTTCTTTAAATAGACACAGCGTTAGACGCTGCGTCTATCCAATAATATTCATTTAGTATTTATTGTACTGTTTCGTTATTTAGTGCATCTAAAATCTTTGTAAGTGCTTCATCACTAACCCATTTAGACCAAATGTCTTCATTATTTTTTAAGAACCAAATGGCAGTTTCTCTACCCGTTGCATCATTATCAACCATGTAACCTAAAGCATCACTTGTAAGATCTGAAGAGCTTGTATAGTTTCTTAAAAACTCTGTGATTTCAGGATAACGTGCTTCGAAATCATTGGTAATAACAATATCGACACTCACACTTGGGAATGCCCCAATGCCCTCAGCAAAATCGCTTTCTGAGTATTGGGTATCTTCTAGTAATACCATATCATAAATTCCCATTATCCATGTGGGTTCCCAGTTGTATCCAACCCAAGGCTGTTCATCTCGGTAAGCATCCGCTAAGGTTGCAGATAAAATAGAGTTTGAATCAATACTTCTAAACTCGTAATAGTCACCCAGTCCATAAACTTCTATTTTATCTTCTAAGAAAGCTGTCGCTGCCCATCCTTGTGGGCCACCATAAATAATGCCTTTGTCGCCACCTTCAGGATGTGGGAAAAGATGTGCAAAGTCTTTTAAATCTTCGACAGTTTGTAACTCAGGATATTCTTCTGTTAAATATTTCGGAATATATAATCCTTGAGCATTATCACCGAAATTGACACCTAATCTGATGTACTCACCGGCAGCCAAATCTGCGGAATAAGTTGGAATATTATCCGACCAAATCTCCATTGCCACATCGATGTCACCTGTTTTTAATGTCGAAATCATAATGGCTGTATCGGCTGAAACAGAACGTGTTGGCACATCGTATCCGTTTTCAATTATATAACGCGCAACTTCATCATGAAACACGTTACTATCCCAATCACCTTGTCCAAATACTATTTCTTCTTGCTGATCACATGCAGCTACGGTCATAAATAATAACATCAAAACTGCAATCATCAGTATTTTTTTCTGTGTTTGCTTAATATATTTCATTATATCAACTCCTATAGACACCTTAACATAAAAGCGCACAAATGTTAAGTAAACGCGCGTTGTCTAAAAAACTAGTTTTAAAGCCCTTCATAAAGGCGACAACAAGGGTTTGAAAACGCCTAAATAATTAAGAAAGCGTTTTCTGTATACGCTTACATTTTAATAAAATGCTTTGTTTTCCCAACTATTTTGAAAATAATATAGATTTTTTCATTGATTTTTATATGATATTTTTTCATAATTATCCGGTATTATTCGTACAAAAACATATTATATGGCTAAGTGAGTAACAAGCGATGTGCGACGTTAAAATAACTCAGTTTGTATGGTTGTCTAACCATTTTAACTGCCTTGGTTTATTATCTACTATAATCACATTCATCAGTGATATCTAAATTGTACTCAACCGCTGAAAAATGATGCCGATTGAGAAAAAATATGAAAAAATCTTAGTCTAGTGTTTAAACCTAAGATTTTTTTCATATTTTTGGCTTATTTAAATCGCTTTAATTTTGAAGGGTTTGTTTCATTTGCTCAATAAACTTATTTGCAACCTGTGGATCAAACTGGCTGCCCATATGTGTTTGTATTTCAATGAGTGCTTCTACTTTGGTTAAGACCTTGCGATATGTTCTTTGTTCAGTCATGGCGTCATAAGCATCCACCACAGCAATAATTCTTGCCTCTAAAGGAATTTCATCACCCTTAATGCCTTTAGGGTAACCCAAACCATCAAAGCGTTCATGATGGGTATAAACAATATTTGCAATGTGGGCATATTCTGGGACTGATGACAAAATCTTAAATCCTGAGACAGGATGTTTTTTTATTTGTTCATATTCTTGGTTTGTGAGTAAGTCTGGTTTATCTAAAATTGTTTCTGAAATATTGATTTTACCAATGTCATGCAAACGCGCTGCAAGTTTAACACGATTAACAAACTCTGGATTCGGGTCAAACTGTCTCGCAATCTGTCCAGCAATTTGACTGACTCTTTCTGAGTGCATTTTTTCTCTAGGACTTTTTTCAAACAAGGTAGACATGATAATATCAACTGTTTTTTTCGATATACTTGACCCTTCATACACTTTATTTTCATGCAGTTTAATCACTGCTTTATTAAATGTTTCGGTCAATGGTTTGGTGCGATTGTCTGATACTGCATACCCATAACTCATTTTCAAATCAAGATTATGGTATTCAAGTGATTCTGATGCGTGTTTTATGGATTGAATAATGGTTTGAATCGTCTGTTTATCCAAACCTTCACTGATTAACGAAAATTCATCACCACCCGTACGGTATACGTCAACCTCAGGATAAACATCAGTCACTGTTTCAATCGTTTGTGCGACAGTTTTAAGAATCTCATTACCAACACTATATCCCAATGTTGTATTAAATATTTGGAACGCATTAATGTCAAAGATGATTACAGTGACAGGATAAACAAACAGTGATTCATCCTTAAAGAATTGTTCATCAAACGACATACGGTTATTTAAGCCGGTTAAGAGGTCCTTTTTTTTCAGTTGGTCAATGTTTTGTTTTTGTGAAAGTTCTTCGGTTAAATCTTCAACGATACCAATCCCACCAATAACACGGTTTTCTTCGTAAATCGGCGAAAACTGAACTCTTACAGGCACCTCGTGTCCAGATAATATCGATTGATAAGGGCCTTCATAGCGTGATTTTAACCCCTTGATAGAATCGTTTACACCGGCAACAATGTCAGTGTTTGGTAATGTCTTCATATCAAGACCTTTTAACTGTTTTGTGGTGGTCTTTAGAATATCAGCGAATGCTTGATTCGCAAGTTCAATCACCCCAAAAGTATTGTAATGAAAAATCCCAAGTTTTGAGGTATCAATCAGTGTTCGGTATTTTTTTTCGCTTGCACTTAATAATTTTTGTTGGTCTAACCGGTTTTGATGGTTGAGTAAGGCAATACTTAACAGTGCTGTGGCGATTGGAAATGCAAGTATCATTACTGGGCCTAACAATCTAATAACGGTTATGTTTAGTGGATAAGGGAATGCCAGTTGGGCCATAATGACAAATAAATGCACTAAAAGTCCAAATAAATAAAACTGACTCAGGCGATTGATCTTTAACCGGTGGATAATGTATCTTTTCCAAATCAAGCCAATTATCAACGCTAATAACAGTGATAATATGCCGGCATAAACGCCAACACCGCCAACATATAGGCGATAAGCCATTGCAATGACAGTCGCTACCACTGCCGTAAGATGAGGGAAAAACAATGCTGTAACACCAATCATCACACTTCGGGTATCAAAAATAGCGCCAGTTGATAGTGTCCAAGCATTCATCATAATGACGACAGTAATGCCGCCTATCAAAACACCTATCAAACCATTGATAAGTGGTTTTTTTAAGTCGAAACGGGCGCCTGGAAGTGTAACGATGAACACCAAACCAAACAATAAGATGATGTTAACGCTAATGTCTCTAATTAGTTCCATGATTAGACTCTCTTTTATAAGACCTGTGACTCTTTTTAAACATTAATTGTAATTATTCAGTAGTAAAGTGCATTGCAGTCACTTTGTTTTTACCGTGTTTTTTACTTTGATAAAGCTGTTGATCAGCGTGTTTAATAAATTGTTCTGGTTGTATGGTTTGCGTGGGTAGAATTGTCGAAAGCCCAATCGAAACCGTAATCTTTCCAGACACGTGTTCAAGATGTTTCATGGCGTGAATCGATTGCGTGAGCTGTGCTGCATATCGTTTCGCCTCGTCGAGTTTAGTATCCGGTAAAAGCATCACAAACTCATCACCACCATAACGCGCAACAAAGTAATCGATTGGTTTGTTTTTATCTAAATAATAGGCAACATTTTTAATCACTTCATCACCGGTTAAATGACCGTAAGTGTCATTAAAGTCTTTAAAGTTGTCGATATCAACAAACAGCATGGAAAGCGGCGATTTTTTTTGCTTTGCGGATGCCAACATCGATACCAATGTTTCATCAAACAAGCGGCGATTAGGAATGCCGGTTAACCCATCCGATTCAGAAAGCAATTTCAACTTTTGATTTAAGATTGCGAGTTCTTTGGTGTGTTTTGCATTTTTAATTGAAATCGCTAAATAATACGCGAGTGTTTGCAGTAAAACCTCATGCATTTCCGTATACATGTTACGGTTTTTAGCTTGAATAGTTACTGTCCCAATTGGTTCACCTTCGACAATTAGCGGTGCATACATTGCAGACATCATTAATTCGCTACGACTTGAAGAAAAATCTTTAATATAGGCTTTATACTCTTTTTTAACATCATTTATTCTAAACGTTTCTTGATTAACAAAACAATAAACACTTAAACTCATTTTACTATCTAAAGAAAATGAAAGCGGTTCTTGCCTAAGATTGTTTTCGATAAATAAATCAATGTCTAATGAATTGGTTTCTTTATTGTGAAATCCAATTGCTAACGTGTCTACAACCATCAATTGATTGATGTTTTCAGATATTTTAGTGAAAATATCTTCCAAATCGTGGGTTGCAGTCATGCTTCTACCAATATTGCTTAACACTTGCATTTGCTTAAAGTTTTTTCGTAACTGCTCAGAAAGCAATCGGTACGTTTCTGTTTCTTGAATCGCTGTGTTTAATTTCGTTTGAAACTCAATGTTTTTGATACGCTCTATACGGCGATTTTCTTGAACGATTAAGCTCGAGTCAAAATACGCTTTGTAGTGGATATAGGCGTTATCTTTGAGCTGAGTGCGTTCATAAAATAAAGCCAGCTGTTCATGAACACGCGGCATAAACTCTACGGAGTCTAGACGTTTTGCCAGTGAAAAAGCTGTTTCAAAATGGGTTTTTGCCGCATCGACAGCTTGGGCTTGGTCATACGCGTTAGCAAGTTCAATATGAAGTCTTACTAAAATATAAAAATCCTGACTCTCCTCAGCACTAACGATACCTTTTTTAAGTTGTTCTATACTGCATTCATAATTATTAATCTTTCGGTAATACTGACCAAAAGCATAGTAGCTATGCGCAAGTAATAGTGTTTGTTCGAAGTCAATCGCATGCTGATATGCGTTTATAAATTTGTCGTAAGCCTGATCTAATTTATCTAAGTTTAAGTAGACATTACCAATGTTTAAGTACGCAATCGCAATCGCGTATTCATCAGCGTTAATTTGTGCAAGTTGATAACTTTTTTGGTAAAAATCCAACGCAGTTGGGTAATTTTTCAAATCCTCGTGCAATGTGCCTAAATTATTAAAAAGTTTTGACTTTTGCTCATCAAGATTTTTTTCTTCTACAAGCTTAAGCGCCGTTGTATAGTAGTTAAGTGCTTGATCTGTAAATTCAATCGTAATGTAAACATTGCCTAGCCCTATCAGTGCTTCGGCTTGGGTTTCATGGTGCTCAATTTTGGTCGCGAGTTCCAGAGATTGGCTTAAAAAATCAACGGCTTTATCAAAATCACCGTTAATCCAATAACAGCGTCCAATACGCATTTTACTTCTTGCAATTCCTTCATTAATGCCCTGTTCAATTGACAATACAAGCGCTTTTTCAGCAATTTTAAGCGCTTCTTCTGTACTTTTTCTCTCGGCACTTAACGCTTCTAACAAAAGTTCTTCAACCTGTTTGAAATGATTATTTCTTTCAACCTTCATGTTTAGCTCCACAAATTTTGACGTTGATAATCTTATTATAACACTTGCTACTTAAATACTAAAACACATTTTCAGTGGACTTTTTTTATGTTTGTTTTTTTGCAACAATAATCATTGATAGTGGCAACCCTTGATGGTCGATATGATCAAACATATTCCCAACACAGTAATCAAATTCTTGATACTGAGTAATCGACAGTCCATTAGCAATCATCGCTGAAAAAACATCCGATAACGTATGCGAAAAACTGGTAAATACTGTGTCTTTTTTTAGTGTATCAGACATGTATCCCATACCACTTTCTTTCCAGATAGTCTTGCCGAAATAGTCATAAACTATTCGCTTAGGATCGCTTTGAACATATTGATCTTCACCTTTTGTTGCAAACATCAACTCAAATGGATGCGCCTCATGAATGAAAAGTGTGGCGTTGGGTTTTAATGTTTTTACGACCTTCCTAAAAAAATGATTTAAGTCTTCAAACCAACACAGTGCGCCAACAGTAATAAATCCATAATCAAACATCGTATCATACAAAGAATCTAATTGTAATATATCGGCTTGAATGAATGTTGTCGGTAAGTTCAGTTTCTTTGCGGCATCATTCGCATAATCCACCATATTTTCAGCAATATCAAATCCCACCGCTTTATGTACCCCCATCATCGATAGCTGCATCAGTTCACGACCATTGTTTGTACAAAACTGAACAATCGTTTGGTTTTTTAAGTCATACGCTTTAATAACAGATAAGAAATCTTGGTGTAAAAAGGGGTTATCATTTGCGTTTAAACGCTCGAGTAAGTCTTTTGCGTACTCACCAGAACGATGATCAAACGCTGATTCCCACGCCTTTTTGTTGCCTTTTGTGTAATCCATAATTATCTCCTAGATTGAGTCATTTAGGTTTGAGTGTAAACAGCTGATTCGATGTTTTTTACCCTACACTGGATTTTTTATAAATTTATTGATTGGTATTGATACTAATCTTCATAAGTCAAATTGACGTATGATTTTTACAATACTAATACCATTGTAGTGTATCGAGCATGTTATGGCAATAAACTTATTGACATTAGTCAGTATAAGTTTGGGTCGATTCATCAAAAATTTTGCAATAAAAAAACATCTTGCAAAGTCTTTACAAGATGTTTTAATCACTACATGCTTACATTTTTCGCATAATCCAAATGAATAAGACTGCGCCACCTAAGGCAATGCCAAAACCTTCTAAGGTAAACTTAGTTACTGAGCCAAACCCTAATAATGAAGCTAAAAACCCACCAATTATGGCACCGATTAATCCAACCAAAATATTCCGAATCAAACCACGACGTTTTGTCCCCATAATAATGCTCGCAACCCAACCAACAAGTGCGCCAAATATAATCCATACGAATATGTTCATAATATCTTCCCCTCTAATTGACAGTGATTTCACTGTATTTTACGTTTGCATGGTAATGATACAACATTACGCATTTTTTACAAAGAAAATCATTTGGATACATGGGTGTCTAAGGTAAAAAAATTCAACCTATCTTAATGTTAGGTTGAATTTTATTATGAGTATTACTTCTGATTTGGCTGTATTTTATACTTATAAACCAAAACAAAGACGACAACACCGATAATCAATACGGCATAGGATAAAACAATCATTTGTGTGAAACCATACATTAAGTATCCAAGCGCAGCAATACCTGCAGTCACAAGTACATAAGGTAACTGTGAGATAAAGTGAGCATAAAGTGTCGACTGTGCACCTGTGGCACTAAGTACTGTTGTATCTGACACGGGTGATGAATGGTCACCAACCACTGCCCCACCAAGTACTGCGGCGATGACGCCTGGCATCATAATTGGATTAATGGCCATTACAATTGGCACTGCGATAGGTAATAAAATCCCAAAAGCACCCCAACTTGTACCGGTTGCAAACGCAATAAATGCTGCCACAAAGAACATTAAAAACGGTAAAAATGCACCAGATATATTTGTGCTTGCAATCACGTCTGCGATCATTTCACCGAGTTCTAAATCTTGAATAGCGCCTGAAATCATCCAAGCCAAGATTAAAATAACGACAGCCGATTTAAGCATTCCAAACATGCCCTCACGTGAGACTCTAAATAAGTCTTTTGTTTTAACTCCAGGATCAGCAAAACCAAAGATTAATGCAACGATAAACGCAACCAAACCACCGATAAATAACGGGATTGTAATGTCTTGGTCCATAAATGCACTTGCATTGAACTCCGCTGCTCTAAACATCATAAACAATGTGGTAATTATAAGTAACCCAACAGGTACGATTAATGTCCATTGTGTCGCTTTAGTGCCTTGAACTTGATCTTCAGAGACAACTTCACCATCAATCATTTTTGATTCATCATTGCCTGCGAGAGCTTTTTCTTCAAAATCTTTCATTGGTCCAATGTTAATTTTATACCAGACAACAACAAAAACCATAACAATTGCAGTAATTGGGTAAAATTGATAAGGAATTGACGCTAAAAATCCGCCAAACGCATTGTGGCCTTGATAGTTATGTGTCGCAAATAACCCACCCAATATACCAATAATGTAAGCGCCCCATGTGGAAATCGGCATTAAAATAACAACGGGTGCACTCGTCGAGTCAATGATGTAGGCAAGTTTCGCACGTGACACCTTATATTTATCAGTAATTGGTTTTGAAATCTCACCGATAACCAAGGCGTTGAAGTAGTCATCAATAAAAATTAGTAAACCTAAAAACCAAGTCAATAGCTTTGCAGAAACAGGGTTTTTAACCTTGCTAACAGCCCAATCTGCAAAAGCACGAATACCGCCACTCAAAGCGATAACAGACGTGATTCCACCGATGAGGATGACAAACCCCACAATTGGCATATACCAGTCTAAATCGGTGATAATGCCATTAAAGGAATTCCAAAAATACGTGTACGCGTCACCAAAATTAAAGTTACTGTAAACCAATGCCGCTAAAAATACACCAACACCTAACGACAGCAATACTTTCCTCGTCAAGATGACGAGTGTAATCATGATTATTGCAGGTAATAACGCTAAAAATAAATCCATATCATTGCTCCTTTCGTTTATTAAAAAAATAATACTACAATGCCACCCGCATTTCAATGTTTTTATGCACAAAAATCATATGCCTGTGGTATCTTGTAAAGCATCTCGCATTATTAAGCACACATTTGATGGTATACTTATTTATATATATAGGGGGTTTTTTATGAACAAAACACTACTTGCTTTTAATCGAAAAATGGGTTTTTTACATTTAATACAAGGCTTAGCTATACTGATATTATCACTCACTGTGGATGTTTTTAAAGACTTTAAACCAACGGTATTCGGACGTTTTTTTGAGGTGTACGAATCGGGTGGCTATGGTCCTGTAACACAGGCTATGTTCGATTTGCCTTTTGGGATTTTAGTCTCACTTTTTTTATTGTTGAGTGCCTTGTTTCATTTTTTAATTTCTGGACCGTTTAAAGACTATTATTTAACAAACATAGACAAAGGTATAAATACGTTAAGATGGTATGAATACGCTTTATCTTCATCGATTATGATTGTCTTGCTTGCGGCCATGTTTGGTCTACTTACAATAGAAGCAATAATCTTAATTTTCACCATCAATGCACTGATGAATCTTTTTGGCTTGTTAATGGAAAAAATGAATCCATTAGATCGCACTAAAACGGATTGGACTGCCCATTGGTTTGGTTGGGTTGCAGGGCTCGCACCTTGGGTAATGATTGTGATTTATATGCTTAATAACGGGGATTTATCTCAACTGCCATGGTTTGTGATCCCTGGATTAATTTTCTATTTCTTAACCTTTAACTTGTTTGCCTTCAATCAATACTTTCAATACAAAAAAATAGGGCCATGGAAAGACTATATCTATGGTGAGCGTATGTATGTTTGGTTAAGTTTATTTGGAAAATCAGTGTTGGCGTGGTTTATCTTTCTAGGCATACTTTTGGCTTAATAAGACACAGATTATGTCAATCAAGACGCACCCTCAAACATCGATTATGCATCAAAAAGCACAAATGTAGTTAAAGAAAAATCCTGGCTTTAGGTCGCCTATTTTTCTGGTTTAAAACCGCAATAATTTCAAATGGTTTAATTTGATTAATTGATGTTAAAAAAAATGAGCGGCACGACAAACGTATTACGTCGTGTCACTCATTTTTTAATTATAACTTAACCAATCAACTGAAACAGTGTTTGCAGTTCAGTGGGTGTTAGTGCGCGATATTTTCCGACAGGCACATCTAAATGTATGTGCATAATTCGCGTTCTTTTTAGTGAAACAACTTGGTACCCAAAGTATGTACACATACGTCTAATTTGGCGATTCAAGCCTTCGGTAAGAACAATACTAAAGGTTTTGTCGCTTATTTGTTTTATTGTACAAGGTTTTGTGACTGTGTTTAAAATTGGCACACCTTTGGACATGTTAATAATGAAATCATGGGTGATTTTTTTATTAACTGAAACAATGTACTCTTTTTCATGATTGTTTTCAGCCCTTAGTATTTTATTGACGATATCGCCATCATTGGTCATTAATATCAAGCCTTCACTGTCTTTATCAAGTCTTCCAACATGAAAAATACGTGTGTTGTATCGCATGAAATCGATCATGTTGTTCTTAATTAAGAGATCGGTTGTCGAGACGATGCCGACGGGTTTGTTAAATGCCAAATAAACCCAATCATCGGGTCTTGATATGGGTATGCCATTGACAGTAATAATGTCTTCTTTACTCACTTTAGATCCAATCTCTGCCAGCTGTCCGTTGATTTTTATTTTTTGCTGCGCGATTAAACGGTCGGCCTCTCTTCGAGAACAATACCCCGATTCACTGAGATACTTGTTTATTCTTGTGTCCAACGGTTTCACCTCCAAGGCATTCATGTGCTTGAATTCATTGTTACATTGTGTATAGATTAGGCATCGTTTCTCATAATATATGTTTTAAAGATATCGAGTGTTGCATCAATCGCTTCAACTTCGATTGCATCGACGGTGTCATTGGGTGTATGGTAAACACTTGCGCGGGTTTGATTACTCCATGGCATGGCGATTAAGGTGGTGGCTTCTACGCCAACTTTAGCCAGTTCACCGGCATCTGTACCACCGGTCAAAAAAGCAATGGGTTTATCGACTGCAGGATAGTTTTTTTCATGGGCGATTTCAACCAAGGCTTTGGCTAAGTTTTCAGACAGTTTTACGGTCGTATTAATATCACTTGTGAGAAAAAACAACTCTTTTAATTCATATGGGCAATCCACATTTAACATCGTTGTCGGTATTTTTTTTAATGATTGTGCGTGTTTCTTAGCGTAAGCCCTTGCGCCTCTTAATCCTTCTTCTTCTGCATCAAAACTTGCGATAATAAGTCTTGTTTTATTGAGTTTGTTCACACTGAAATAGTTGCCCAATACAATGGCCATAGCACTAGCAATTAAATTATCACCGGCACCAGGCGTGCCTTTTTTAGACACGAAAAACCACAATTGGCCCGTTAGTAAAAATCCAATAGATAACACTATCTTGATGCTTAGTGATACTGCCTCGTTGCTTACAAATACCAATAACAAAGACAGTAGTAAGAGTGCAATCATTAAAGCAATCCCGCCAGTAACGCGGATATTATACAGTTTCGGTTGATGAATAAAAAAGTTGAATATTCGTGCACTGTCGTGATGGCCACTTATAATAATTTGTTTTTCTGCGGGTGCTTTGGGCTCAACCGTACCAATGACATTATATCCGGTTTTTTTAGGATATAAAAAATCAATGATTGGTTTATAAAAAAAGAATTGAAAAACTAAAATTAGCATGCTGATGATTGCAAGTATCAATGCCACGATTGGCAAATTAAACCATAGCGCAATCACACCCACAAAATACGATGCAACTAAGATTTTAATCCATCCCAAAAAAGCACCTTGGTGAAGAATAAATGGTTCTTTTTCGACCGTGTCCGCAAATGGTTTCATTGCCTCAACAAGTAAATCGGCGGTTTCTTGACAGGCTTTTGTACCTGCGAGTCTGGGCCCTTTTTCGTTGATTATAGATTCGGTAATGCGTAGTGACTCATGTCTCAAATCAAGGATAGTTTTCATTGCTTTATACCTCGCTTTATCTTAATTAATTAAACACAATGCATGACATAGCAGTCAAATAAATTGAATATTGTCGTTAAAACCAAAAGACAGTGTCGCACGTTTAAGGTTAAATGCTTTGCGCGTATTTAACCGTTATTGGACTGGTTTAACTTCTTGCCATTGTTCATGATCAAGTTCACTGTTTGAAAAATTTCTTAACGTCTTGTCAAAAAAGTCAGTGACCATATGCTTTAGCATAATATTTAAATATTCACCGTCTAAATCACCACTAAAACCAATGACTTTAGTCAGTGGTGAGTACATGTAAATCATTGTAAAATCAGTGTGTGTGGTGCCATCTATTTGATATAACTGCGGTGTATAACTACTGCTTTCTATCAATGATTTTAAGGTGATGTTGTTCGGTCCTGTTTCCCAAGTTTCACTTCTTAAAAATAAAACCGGTATGTTTAAGCCGTTAATAATTTCTGTTTCTTTGATTGGCTCTACCCATGCATCAAAGCCGATGATTGCATCAATCCGTGCATCACTTAAGGCCACAGTAACGCTGGCACCACCGCCAGTAGAGTGTCCCAACAATCCAATTGTTGTTAGGTCCATTGACTGACTGAACCTTGAGTAAGCATCTTGGTTCATTACTTCTAAAAAGTCGAGCGTTGTGATTATGTCAGAGGCATATGTATTCACCAATCGATTGGCATATTCTAAAAAATCAGGGGTTGTGTCACGCCATGGCAGTGCCGATTTATCAAGATAAATCACGGTATCATTAATTACTGTTGCAACTGAGCCATATGTATGATCTACTGCCACAACAATGTACCCAATACTGGCAAGTTCTTCTGCCATATCTGTGTGAAGATTTCTAAAGCCTCGCCAACCATGTGAGATGATAACAACTGGATAATCATCAATGGCATTACTGATGGGTGCGCTTAAATATGCGTTGGATAAAATTGTTGCGGTGTGATCTAATACAAAAAATGGTAAGCCGTTATCTTGGCTTAATCCTCTTGCAATATCAATGCCATCTTCTAACCATGGCGCACGCTCATAGCCATCGATTGTTTCTGCAGGATACCACAATTGAATCTTGAATTTTCTGATATCACCAGTTTCATTGCCATATATCTCGATTCTGCTTTGATCTTCTATCACAAATGATTCGGTGCCAATCAAATAGGGCCCACTGGGCGTGGGCACAGCATAAACCGGGAATATTATTACTGATATTATCGATGCGATAAGTGAGACTAGTGCTATGCCAAGCAAACCTTTTAACACAAAGTGTGTCTTTGGCGTTTTTTTAAAATGCTGAAACATGACCATAATCAAAAGCAAGAACACCGCGAAATAAAGTGGGTACAGTTGCCATCTAATGTGGCCAATAAATACGTGGAGTGCGAGCGTCAACCAAAAAAATCCAAACAGTATGAAGATACTGTTTTTTTTAAGTTGTGGTTTCATCATTAGCAGTCCTACCATAATAAATCCATAAACATAGAGTAACACTTCAATTATTTGCATCGTTTCGCTCCTTAAAGACGGGTATAAGGATACGGTATTTTTTTATATACCGTATATTCTTTAAACCCGATTGGATAATCATAAATTGACATGACTTCTTTATACCCTCTTTTTTTGTAAAAGTCTAATGCTTGAAATTCAAACGTGGTTAAATAAAGATTATAAACGCCTCTATTTTTTGCGTCATCTTCAATTAAATCCATCAGTTTACTCGCGATGTGCTGTCCCCGATAATCTTCATCAACAAACAAGACATTGATAAATAAGTAATCATACTGATAGTTCCCATAAATACCACCAATAAATGTGGTGTCATCTAATGCAACAAATTGAACATCGACAGTTTCCGAAGAAAAGTTCAGTGATTGTCTTAATTGTTTATTTTCGATTGCCATTTTTTTGTCGTAAGCAGGAATGTTTTTAGCGGTGCTTTCAACTGAGTAGTGATGTTTAGTTGTGTAGGGTTTAAAGTCTGTGTTAAGCAAAAACACATTATCTAAATCACTGGGCATCGCTTCTAATCTGCCTTTTTCAATAAAGCCAAGCGCTTTAAAGTCGGCAACTATTTCTGGTATTCTACTGTTAAACTGAATGCCTTCAACTTTTTGATGATAATAGCGCTTAATATCATTCAGCACCATTTTTAATGCCTCTTTATCTTCGTAATATATCTTTTTTATATGACACCAATCTGAGGCCATCTTTGTGTGGCATACACCTAAGATTTTATCGTCTAAACAAACATAAAAATTTTGTTTATCTTTTTCACGATAACCTGCTTGTGAACGATTAAATGCATTTAACTTTTTAATAATTTCATCGTTATATTTAAACGTTTTATCGTTAATAAATCGTAATTTATTCACTGTTTCACTTCCTTTTAAATGCGTTTAAGTAAAAACCCAAAATAAGACACCGTGATAAAATACTTGTTTAAGAAAGCATTTCAATAAGTTTATCTATTTGTTCATCTTCGTTCATTGATTTTTTAGTGATGTCTGTAACCGATTTATAGTCATCGCGTTGTTTTATTTTACTGCCGCCTGATGTGACCACAAGATGTGTGGTTTCCTTTGGATAAAGCTTAAAAAACTCTCTAACCGCCGGTGATAAATCTCCAGCCCACAGTGGTGATACCACAATAATTTGATCCCTGTTTTCTAATGGTTTAGCCACTGTGATTTTGACTGTCTTATTGCTAGAAGCATAAAATCCTGCTTTAATGTATCCAAAAAATCCTTGCCAGTTTTTATTGTCGGTAATTGCAATTGCCTCAGTCGTTAACCGTTTAGCAAGCTTTTCAGCAACGCGCTTTGAGTTGCCTGTTCTTGTAAAATAGACGACGTGCCTTGTCATCAGTTTTCCCTCCTTGTAACTGTCGTTAAACAACGTATACTCATTAATATATTGGACATATACGTTGAACCTACTTCTATTATACAATAATAATCAACACTGGTTATCAGTTATTAAAAATAGTTAGCATTTATGGCTATTTTAAAGGGTTGTTATGCTATAATATGAATAATTTAATAGAACACTTTGGGGGTAATCGTGGATGTCAAGTGATAATAAACTTAAATTAAAGCCGCTTACATTGGATACAATTTATAGTGAGTGGTCTAAAACGTATAACAAAGAAGGTAAACCTGATTGGTCGCATATATTCCCATATTACCATGAACAAATCAGGTTTCATGACTCAATTCAAAAAATCAATGGCATTGTACCGTTTAAAGCCATGTGTGCGCGTTTAACTAAACGCTGTCGAAGTTTGCACATGGACATTCTAAACGTTACACACAATGATAACATTATTATGTTTGAGTGGATAATGACCATGAAATTTCGCGTGTTTCCAAGTACACCAATGTATGGCAGTACACGATTAACAATTCATGATAATGGCCAAATCATTGAACAAAGAGACTACTACGATATTTGGGGAGATATCAAAAATGGTATTCCTGTGTATCGAAAACTATACCGCTTTTTTATGCGGGTATTTTTTGGATAAATTTTAAGGGGAAGGATTTGTGCTATGAAGTTTCCTGATGAGTTAATGTTTTTAAAAAATGGGCGTGCCAAACAAAAACAAACAAGTCTGTCGATGACAGGGCTTTTAACTGTGGTTAGCGGCGCCACATCTGGTGTCGGTTTATCGACGATTAAACGGCTTGCGAAAGCCGGGTCAAACATTGTCATGGTATGTCGTAACCAGGCGAAAGCTGAACCGATAAAACGCGCGATTGAATCTCAATATTCAGTCTCTGTCGATATCGTTATCGCTGATTTTATGGTCTTTGATTCTGTAAAATCTGCGGCGAGTCTAATCAATAAAAGCTATGATCGAATCGATGTTTTGATTAATAGTGTTGGCATTCATTCAACCAAAAAGATATATACCAAGGATGGCATTGAATCGAGTTTTTGTGTCAATCATTTAAGTGTGTTTTTGTTTACTGAGCTATTGCTTGATAAGTTAATAAAAAGCGCGCCTGCGAGAATTATTCATGTGAGTTCAGAAGGTCATAGATTTAGTGGTGTGAACCTTAAAGACGTCAACTTTAAGCGTCGCATTTATACTGGTCTAAGAGGGTATGGCCAATCAAAAAGTGCTCAACTGTTGGCCATGAGTGCGCATAATGAACTACTTAAAGGGACAGGTGTTACGATTAATGCCTGTCATCCTGGTGCAGTAAAAACCAATATCGGAAACAATAATGGCCTATTATACCGAGTGTTTTCTAAAGTGATTACATCCCGTTTCTTAAAAGACGTTTCACGCGCTTCAGACGCGCTTTATTACTTAGCCGCAGACCCTTCGATGCAGGCGATATCCGGTAAATTTTTTCATCTAACGATCGAAGAAAAACCGGCAAAACATGCATTAACCCATGATTTAGTCAATCCCGTCTATAATTTAAGTAAAGTCATGACAGGCCTAGCCAATGAATGATTATGATGTGATTATTGTCGGTGGGGGTATCGCCGGGTTGACGGCCGCAGCGTATGCATCAAAAGCCAATTTACGTGTCTGTTTAATTGAAAAACACACCAGTTTCGGTGGAAACATTAGTTCTTTTTCATATCATGGTCACCAGTTTGATGGTGGTATTCGTTCGATTGAATCCTCAGGTGTTTTAAAGCCGATGATCGCTGATTTAGATCTTGATATTACTTTGATAAAAAGTCCTGTCACATTAGGTATAAAGCATGATGTCATCACGCTGAGTGATAGAAATGATATGGACGCTTACGAAGCCTTACTGATAAAGCATTTTCCAAAAGAAGCCGGGGCAATCAAGGCGATTGTTAAAAAAATGAAAAATATATTGAACCACATGGATGTTTTGTATGGCATTGACAATCCTATCATTGTCGATATAAAAAAAAGACCACGGTATGCGTTAAGCTTAATCCCTTGGTTGTTTAAGTTTATCCCAACCATATTAACCATTAACCGACTTACCATGCCTGTCAATAATTACTTGAGAAAGTATACAAATAATCAAGCATTAATTGATATAATCACTCAACATTTTTTTAAGTCAACACCCACTTTTTTTGCACTTGGTTATTTCAATATATACTTTGATTACTATTACCCATTGGGAGGCACAGGGCAATTGATTAAAGCGCTAGAAGACAGTCTCTCAACCACAAATGCAACGCTTTTAAAATCTAAAAAAATCACATCAATTGATGCATATAATCACGAAGTTACCGATCATCAAGGCACGGTTTATCGCTATAAGAAGTTGGTATGGGCCGCAGACCTTAATGCTTTATACAATCAGTTAACCCCTTTAAACACATTCAACCCGCGTACTCAATCAAGGATTAACGCAAAAAAAGAACTGTTAATCAATAAACGGGGTGCCGAATCTGTGTTGACAGTTTATCTTCAAACTGACTTACCGCTTGATTATTTTAGTGCAATTGCGAGTGGGCATTTCTTTTACACAGCGAGCACGTTAGGCATCCACGCCAACACGTATGATTACTCAAAAGATCAAAGCACGCTGTTTGATACATTAAAATCGCTTTACGATTTAGAAACTTATGAAATCTCGATCCCCGCTTTAAGAGATTCTTCGCTCTCACCCAAAAATGAAACAGGACTAATTGTGGCTATCTTGTTTTCATATGATTTGATCAAACACATTGAAGATTGCGGTTTTTATGATGATTTTAAAGCAATGACACAAACACACTTCATTAAGCATTTGTCACAGTCAATCTATCCCAATCTTGAAAACCACATTATCCGTAGCTTTTGCTCAACACCACTTACTGTTAAAAACAATACAAGCAGTACTGATGGGGCAATCATTGGTTGGGCTTATGACAGTAATCCGATACCGGTACATCATAAAATGTCAAAAATTACCCAATCGGTTAATACACCAATTCCTGATATCTATCAAGCCGGACAATGGTCATTCAGTCCTGCCGGTGTGCCAATTTCAATCATTACAGGAAAACTTGCGGCGGACAAAACCATAAAGGCTTTAAAACCTATAAAATACTAAAAGGAGGCCACTTTTATGACAAAACGTATTGTTATTGTCGGCGCTGGCATTTCTGGATTAACAGCGGCTGCATATTTAGCAAAAGCTGGTCACCATGTCACCTTATTAGAAAAATCTGAAGATATCGGTGGTTTGGTTGGCAGTTTTACGGTCAATGGATTCACTTTTGATCATGGTATTCGTGGCGTAGAAAACTCAGGTACGCTTTTTCCGATGTTAAAACAACTGGGTATTGCGATTGATTTTTTACCAAATGTTGTTGATATGGGGATTGCTGAGCAGATGATTTCGATTACGCCTGAAAACAATTTCGGTACTTACAAAGATTTGTTGCTAAAGACCTATCCTAATGACGCTGTTGCCATTGAAAAAATCTTTATAGATGTTAAAAAAATCTCGCGCTACATGAATGTTTTGTATGATATCGATAACCCATTATTTTTGGACCCAAAAGAAGATTACAAGTATTTACTTAAAACAATCGTGCCATGGATGTTTAAATATACCTTCACCATCGGTAAAATAGAGAAACTGAAACAACCGATTGTTCCCTATTTAAAAAAATATACCCAAAATATGGATTTAATTGATGCCATAAGCCAACACTTTTTTACTGATACACCAGCGTTTTTTGCACTGAGCTATCTAAAAATGCATAGTGACTACTACTATCCTTTGGGGGGGACTCAGTCGATTGTTTATGCGTTACGCGATTTCATTGTCCAACATCAAGGCATAATAAAAACACACACTGAAGTTACCGCGACTGATGTCAACGCAAAAATAGCTTACAGTGGTAGTGATGCTTATCCTTATGATGTGTTACTGTGGTGTGGTGATTTAAATCATATGTATCAAGGCATCCGCAATACTGATATCAATTATCATCACCCTCAAGCAGAGCTCGCCAAAGCAAAAGGCAATGATTCTTTATACCAAATGTACGTATCCGTAGATTTGGATTATTCGTATTATCAAGAAAAGTTCTCAGGGCATGTGTTTTACATGCCACAAAA
>SKFU01000048.1 GCA_007117835.1 Candidatus Izemoplasma sp.
CTCCATTATCAAGTGCAATGAATGAATGGGCTCAACGTGGCGCAATCTATGCATGGTGGCAAAATGATTTACCACCAGGATTCGGTATGGGAGACTTAGGTCCAATCTACGAACTCTTTGCACGTGGACAAATTGACAAAGCAACATTCGTAACACGTATGGCAAACGAAATCCGTACATTAGAATAACACAATGATAAGAATAGGGACAAGCTTAAATAGGTTGTCCCTATTTATTGTTAAAAGGGTGATGACATGAAAATTATAGGCAAAGCACTTTTTACCACAAATGGATGGGACATTATTAAAAATAGTTATGATGTTCAACAGTCAATCACTGAAGGCAGTAATTTTATGGTGGGCAATGGATATTTAGGATATCGCGGCACATTTGCAGAAGACCGATCAGAACATTATCAAGGCTGCATTGTCACTGATACTTGGGATAAGGCCGACGGAAAATGGGAAGAATTAACCACGGTCCCCAATGCTTTGTTTGTCCAAGTGAAAATTCAAAATCAGTGGTTAAAACAAAATGATACAGTCAAATCTTTTCAGCGCGTTTTAAATGTAATCAATGGCATGACAAAAAGAGAAGTCGTGTATTTGCTTAAAGATGGATTAGAAATCAAAATCACTGAAGAAAAATTTGCTAGTTATACGCATAAGCACGTGATTGCGATGCGTTATCAAGTAAAGACGAATAAGGCGTGTGACCTCAAATTAATCAGTGGCATAGATTCAAAGGTTTGGTCAATCAATGGTGAACATTTGAAAAACCACAACTATTTTAACATGAACGGTGATTGCGGTGTTCATGCTGAAGCAACTCAAGCAGATCATCACATTTGGGTTGTTGAAAAAAATATGTTTTCAGTAGACACTGAAAAACAGTCTTACGATCAAGACGGTATTTTCGGACATTTGCACGAAATCAAACTTAGCGCTGATGAGTCGTTTGTTTTAAATAAGTTTATGCTTGTGATGACATCAAATGACAATAACACACCGTCATCAGAGATTAAAAAAATATATAACACACTACCCACATACGATAAACTTCTTGAAACCCACGAAAAAGCTTGGTTAAAAATCTGGCAGACATACGATATTAAAATCAATGGAAATATTGTTGATCAGGTTGCTCTAAGATTTAATATATATCATGCGATTATTGCAACGCCGACGCATAAATCTTTACCAATTGGCGCACGTGGTTTATCGTGTCAGGCATACCAAGGCGCTGCATTTTGGGATCAAGAAATATATAATCTGCCCATGTATTTATATAGCAATCCAAGCATTGCAAAAAACATATTATTGTATCGATATAAAACATTATCTGGGGCAAAAAGAAAAGCGAAAAAGCACGGTTATGAAGGGGCTTTCTATTCATGGATTAGTGGAAAAACTGGCGATGAACTATGTCCGGATTTCTTTTTTAAAGATGTGATAACCAATCGACCTATTCGAAATCATTTCAATGTGTGGCAAATCCACATTTCTCCAGACATAGCTTATGCCGTTGATCAGTATTATCAACTGACAAAGGATACCGAGTTTATTGAAAGTTATGGTGCGGAAATGGTATTTGAAATTGCCCGTTTTATTGTTTCAAGGGTTGATTTTAAACCAAGACGAAACAGATATGAGATCGTTCGCGTACAAGGACCAGATGAGTATCATGAAAACATTGATAATAATTCGTATACTAATTATATGACCAAACATGCGATTAGTATTGCGATTAAATATTTAGATATATTGGATCCATTAACGATTAAAACTATTAAACAAAAAATAGATTTAGCGGCTGATGAAATAACCTTATGGCTTGATGTGAATGAAAAACTGTATTTACCACAGCCAAATAATCACAATGTTTTAGAACAGTTCGATGATTACTTTAAACTTGAGTCTATTGTGCCAGCCAGTAAAGTGACTGAGCGTTTGATCGATGCTGAAGAATACTACGGTTGGCCAAATGGAATTACTGTTTATACACAATGTAATAAACAAGCTGATGTTGTTCAATTATTAAGTCTCTTCCCAAAACTATTTAACGATCAAACAGTCATGAGTAATTATCGGTATTATGAACCACGAACACTTCATTTTTCTTCATTAAGCCCGACAACGCATGCCATTGTGGCTGCCCGACTTGGGCTCATCGATGAGGCATACAATAAATTTAGAAAAGCTGTGATGATTGATTTGTTAAACACCAATGAAGCAGTTAGTGGTGGAACATTTATAGGTGGCATGCACACTGCAAATAATGGGGCAAGTTGGCAAATGGTTGTCCAAGGATTTAT
Organism: Candidatus Izemoplasma sp.; assembly: GCA_007117835.1. Taxonomy (GTDB): domain Bacteria; phylum Bacillota_I; class Bacilli_A; order Izemoplasmatales; family Izemoplasmataceae; genus CSBR16-107. The sequence continues at coordinate 2,315 of SKFU01000048.1, forward strand.
GGGCTTGATGCATCATGAGGGTAAGTTTCATTTGAATCCACAGTTACCGATTAGTTGGGATTCTGTATCATTTGAACTCATACTCTATGGTCATCGCTATAGTTTTAAGACTACAAAAACTCAATTATATATCACCAAACTTAGTGAGAATGATACTGACATTGAATTTGTGGTTCAAGGTGAAACGTATTGTTTTCAACAAGAAGTAACCATTCATTTGCGCTGATTGTTAATAAATAAGTAGTATTCGTTTTTCCTTGATTCCGGTAAACAGACTTTGGGTAAAAGATTAAGTCACGGTAACTGATATAAGTGTTATTAGAAAAAAACAATAGATTTCAAAACGATAAGACAATAAAAGAGCTTTTGTGATGTTTAAAATCACAAAAGCTCTTTTAATTTATTTCAATGGTTTTCTGGTCGATAGTATTTCCATAATTTTATCATGTCTAGCTTTAAGTTGACGTTCATAGTTACCAGTATCAGCCGCGGTGTAATACACTTGGTCAATAAGCTCTTTGGGTAGATATTGTTGTTTAACGATATGATCTAAATAATCATGGGGGTACTTGTAAGAGGGACTGTTGTCAAAAGTTTCTTCATTAATGATGTGTGACGGAATCGGAAACATTTTACCATCTTCAATGTCTTTCAATGCGTTTTCAATTGCTAAATAAGCTGAATTTGATTTAGGTGATAGCGTTAAATCAATGACCATCGCAGACAGTAAAATTCTTGCTTCTGGTAATCCCACACGCAAACACCCTTGCACACAAGCCTCAATTTTTGTAAATACTGACGGGTTGGCTAAACCTATATCTTCATATGCGATTACGGTGAGTCTTCTTAAGATGCTTTCTAAATCTTCTAGTATAATCAACCGCGCTAAATAATGTAAGCTTGCATTCACATCACTACCACGAATTGATTTTTGAAAAGCAGATAACAAGGCATAATAATTATCGCCATCCTTATCTAAATCAAACGCTTTTTTCAAAACTGTTTTTTCAGCCTTTTCTAAATCAACATGTTCATTAGGGTAAACAGTATGCAATAATTCTAAGATATTAAGTGCACTTCTCACATCTTTATTACTTGCGCTTGCGATGTAAAAATAGACATCGTCACTTAAGTCAGCAGTGAGCTCATTTGCAAACTGAGAAACAATGTTTTTAAGGTACAGTATAAGGGTTTCTTGTTGAATTGGTTTCAACCTAAAGATATGAACTCTTGAACGTATTGCGTGATTAATAGAATGATAAGGGTTGTGTGTAGTGAGTCCAATAATCGTGATATCACCACGCTCAACATAGGGAAGTAGAAAGTCCTGGATATCTTTTTTCATTCGATGAATTTCATCGATGATTAATAAGGCACCATAATGTTTCGTATGCGATATAATATCCTTTAACTGTGCTTTATTATCGACGCTAGCATTAAAAGTAAATGTAGATAATCCATTAATTTCGCCAATGACCTGAGCGATAGTCGTCTTTCCAATACCAGGTTCACCATATAAAATAAAACTAGATAACTTATCATGATC
>SKFU01000008.1 GCA_007117835.1 Candidatus Izemoplasma sp.
ATAATTTCCGCGTTGTTGATGTTGTTTTTGAAGTATTAGAAGACGAGTAATTAATTTCTTGGGGCCGTTAAAACGGTCCCTTTTTTTTTGAAATATTCACTGAATATAAGAAGTTGTGTTATTATATAATGTTAACGATTGAAAAGAGGCTAGGTTCAAGATGAAAAAATTAATCATTGCTGTTTTAATTGTGTTGATACTGAGTGGTTGTATTGTTCAAGAATCAACCGTTGCATTACCCAATTTAGAAGGAAAGACGGAAACTGAAATTGTTGATACACTGGATAATGTGGGTTTGTTTGCTACATTTATTGTGAAACACAATGTTGTCCTTGAACAATCAAAACAGTTCATTGAATATGGTCAAAACTTAAATATCGGTGATTTGATTGGAATTGGGACTTATGTGCCAGTTATAATCAGTCAGGAACTGATTGATAACACGGAATATTTTGTGCCGATTGAACTTGATTATGATGGCCCTAATTTTAATGAAATGTGGCTAGAATGGCCAGCTTATCAGGCAATGGAAGACGGTTCTTTTCGGGGGACGGGCGGAGCTTTTTATGTCACATACGAACCTGGGTATTGGCGTGATCGTACTGGTGGGTGTATCGATGGGGATACGACAGTGTTTGAGTACCCTGAAACAATTCGTGAAAAAATACAATCAAATACCCCAAGCACGCGTTATTTTAACATTGATACGATGGAGACATACCCAGGTGGTGAAGAAGCCTTTGGCCAACCGGCGACGCAATATGTTTGTTCACTACTTGCCTTGGCTGAATCAATTATCTTACAAACAGATCCAGGGGATAATCTAACAGATCGATACGGGCGCTTTTTGGCTTGGATATGGGTACGTTTTTCTGAAGAAGACCCTTATCAACTATTAAATTACAGAGTTGTCCGTCAAGGATTGGGTGAAGTCAAGTACTTGTTTGGTGCAGGTGAAACTGAAGTCACTGTAGATCAAGGGTTAACATTTACCGAATGGATGTTTTTGGCTGAAAGCAGAGCCATTGAAGCACAGTTAGGGATGCATGGAGATTTACTCGACTATTATTGGGACTACGAAAACAATGTACCGCATCCGACACGATGGCCTTAGAAGGAGAACGCTATGTATCAAATATTGTTAGACAAAGTAGCTACATATGACACAGTTATTATTCATCGACACAAAGAACCAGATATGGATGCATTAGGGGCGCAATTTGGGTTAAAAGGGATCATTCTTAATAACTATCATTCCAAACAAGTCTATGTCGTTGGTGACACCAATGAAAACAAACTATTAGGGCATATGGATACTATTCAGGATGATGTATATCAAGACGCTTTAGTGATTATCGTTGATGTCGCAGGAACAGCACGCATTTCTGATTCACGTTTTTCATTAGCTAAAGAACGCATAGTCATAGATCATCATCAAAATATGACGGATGTCGATGCTTTTTTTATTCATGATCCAAAACAAATTGCGACGTGTCAAATGTTGGTTGAAATGGTGATTAAGCACCAACTGACAATTGACTCAATGACAGCAACGGCGTTGCTGTCAGGGTTAATTACAGACAGTGGTAGATTCTTTTATCCAGGGACGAGTGAATTTACTTTTAAAGCAGCAGCCTTTTTGATGGAAAAAGGCGCTGATTTACAGGGAATTTACGAATCTTTATATCAAGAAAATATACAAATGAAAAAGTTAAAGGCCTATGCAACAATGGCGATGGCAGTTACCGATAAAGGCGTTGCTTACCTTAAAAACGATAAGACATTAAAACATCAGTATGGTGTATCAAGTTTTTCAATAAGTCGTGGTTTGGTTGGTCAAATGGGTGGCATAGAAGGTATTCCTATATGGGCAAACTTTACAGAATATGATGATGGCAGTATTATTTGCGAGTTGCGTTCTAAAGAAATACCCGTTGTCGATGTTGCCAAAGCATTTGGTGGCGGCGGGCATCAACTTGCGTGTGGATGTACTGTCAGTGATTGGGAAACAACAGACAAGGTTTTAAACGCATTAGATGCGTTATTAGAAAGGTAGATTAGACATATGGATACAGTAAAACTAACAGAAATACATGAAACAATTAAGCGTTTTAAAACAGTCATCATAGCACCACACGCTAGACCTGATGGTGATTGTATGGGGAGTGCATTCGGGCTTAAATATATTCTTCAAGCAACTTATCCGGATAAATCTGTTTATGTTGTGGGAGAAGAAACAGAGTATCTTAAATTTCTAGGAACCGTAGATAAAATTGAAGACGATGTTTTTAAAGAAGCATTGGTCATTGCGGTCGATACCGCAACAAAAGATCGGATTGCAGATCAACGTTACGCGATGGGAAAATATTTGATTAAAATGGATCATCATATTTTGGTTGATTCATATGGCGATATTGAGTATGTTGATACCGGGCGACCTGCGGCCGCACTCATTATTCTTGATTTATACCAAGCGTTCATTAATGAATACGTGATGACCGTAAAATCGGCTCAAGCGCTGTACACTGGAACGCTTACTGATACAGGGCGTTTCAAATATTCTGGTGTTAATGGAGATACTTTTAGAAGTGTCGCTTTGTTATTTGATGCCGGACTTCAAACGCATCCTATTTATCAGGTTTTAGACACTAAAACTGAGGCACTTACCCGTTTTAAAGGCTATGTACTTCTTAATTATGAGAAAACCAGTCATGGGGTAGCCTATATTAAAATCACTGAGGCACTAAGAAAGAAACATGACGTGTCAATGGAAGAAGCGTCAAGTTTAGTTAATGAACTCAGCGTTTTTGAAGACTGTCCGATATGGGTATTATTGTCAGAATATGAAGAAAACATTGTGCGCGCACGCATCCGTAGTAAAGGACCAGCAATTAATGAAGTTGCAAATGCCTTTGATGGCGGTGGTCATGCGATGGCAAGTGGCGCAAATCTAGGGACTTGGGAAAATGCTGAGCGATTGTTAGAAGCGCTTGATCAAACAGCGAAAAACTATACAATGGAAAAAGATGAATAAATGTCATCTTTTTTTTCTTAAAGCGTTTACAATACTGTACTTTTTGATAATTCATGATACACTTTAAGAGATGAAAGGATGATGTGATTGTGGTTATGACCGTTACAGTAAACTGGATGCAAACGATATTTTTAATTATCGGTGGTTTGGGTATTTTTCTTTATGGTATTAATCACATGGGAGAGTCTCTAAAACTATTGGCCGGCAGCAAGTTAAAGCTATTAATTGAAAAAACCACCAATACCCCGTTAAAAGGTATTTTTATGGGCATTATGATTACTGCTTTACTGCAGTCAAGCTCTGGCACGACAGCACTTACAGTAGGACTTGTCCGTGCAGGTTTAATGACTTTACCACAAGCAGTTGGCGTGATTTTAGGGGCCAATATAGGGACCACTGTGACAAGTTTTTTGATAGGGCTTAACATTTCAGCATTTGCTTTGCCAATCATGGGTGTAGGAAGTCTATTAACGTTTTTCATGAAAGGAAAAAAAATCAAGCGTTTTGGTGGCGTCATGCTGGGTTTTGGGATGATATTTTATGGCTTAGACCTGATGGGTACGGCATTAAAAGTTTTTGTTGAATTTGATGGATTTACACAAGCATTAATCGTTGTTAGTGACATACCTGTTCTTGGTGTTTTGGTTGGGACCATACTTACTGCGGGTGTTCAGTCTAGTACCGCGACCATAGGTATTTTACAGGGGCTATACACGACAGGAAAAGTGCCATTGATTGGTGCAACTGCAATCGTTCTAGGGAGTAATATTGGGACGACAATCACTGCAATATTGGCATCAATTGGTGGGTGTACAGCCGCAAAAAGAACTGCCGCTGCACACGTTATGTTTAATTTTGTCGGAAGTGCTTTGTTTTTGATCATTATTGTCCCATATGCGGCGTTTATCGGGTGGTTAGAAACCATCTTTTATGGCGGAGAAAAAATGGCGATGACGATTAGTTTAGCACATATTTTCTTTAATCTTTTTAATACATTTGTTATGTTTTTCTTTATAAAACAACTTGTGTTTTTAAGCAAGAAAATCATACCAGGGGATGAAACTGATATCGTCGTTAATGTGGACTCGCTACAAGATAGTTTAATCAAAGAATCACCGGTGCTTGCATTAGAAAACGCGAAAAGAGTTATTTATTCAATGGGTGAAATTACCTACAACATGTACACCTATAGCATGCGATATTCCTTTGAGTCTAATCCCAAATACTTAGAAACAGGAAGACAACTTGAAGAATTGGTCGATACCATTGATCAAAAAGTCCATGATTATTTAGTTAAACTCGCGTTAGTCGACCTCAACGATAAAAGTGCACACGACCACGCATCTTATATTGATGCGATTCGAGATTTCGAACGCATTGCTGATCACTGTCAAAACTTGTTTGATTTCTTTGAAAATCGTTACGAAAATAAGAAAATACTTAGCGAAGACGCTGTTCAAGACTTAGAAACACTATATGATTATGTCTTAGAAACATTAAATCTCACACTTGAAACTTTCAGATACAGCGATAAAATTAAAGCACAAATGGTTTTAGAACATGAAGACATGATTGATGTTTTGGTTAGAAAATACCGTAAACGTCATGTTCAACGTTCAGCGAGTCAGTACGAAGATCATGTTGATGATGACTTGTTTGTTGATATTTTGTCCAATGTTGAGCGTATCGGAGACCACTGCCAAAACATCGTTATGAATGTTTTACAAGACCATTACTATATTGAAAATCCAACCAAAAAGTTGGGGACGATTTAGGTGTTGTTTAGCGTTTAAGATTAATACTTAGAAACAGTTTGGATTTTTGCTTGCAAGAATGCGATGAATCGTTTATAATACATACGCAATAAATTATAGAGCGATTTTGTGGTGAAAAAGTGGCTAAAATACAAGTGGAATTAAACATTAAAAACAATGATAGTGCGCAAACTTTATCAACGAAAGGTATTCTAAAAAACAACGCAATAACATTTATTGACAATCACAATCAACGTCATTCAGTGCGTTGGGATAACGAGAAAGTTTATTACCAAAGAACAGGTGAAAACGCATTAGAGTTCGTATTTGAAATGAACAGGATACATCCAGGTTATTATCATATATTGACACAAGTTATAGTTTTGAACGTTAAAACACGTTATATATTACAAACAAATAAAATGATTGAAGTGATTTATGATATCGAGCAAGACAATGAAGTCATCAACACAAGTCACTTAAAATTATCATACATCATTATTGAGGAGGATCTCCATGATTCAATTGAGTGAACAAAGTTACATTAACATTGCAGAAGGTTTATTAAAAAAGTCTAAAGACCCAATCGACTTGTACGAGCTATTTGACCAGGTTATAGACCTTAAAAACGAGAGTATTCCAGCTGAAAAGATAAGTGATATCTTATTGGCTTTTTATGCGGATATTACAAGTAGCGCTAAGTTTGTGTATACAGGATCAAATACTTGGGATTTAAAATCTAAACAACGCATTGAGTTATGGGAAAAAGATGGGTCATTTTACAATGAGTATGCAGAAGTATCAGATCCTGCTATGGATCAACGCATTGCGCTACAATTGAAAAAAGAAGCGCAACACGAAGCGATGTTAGAATCACGTAAAGCTGAAGCAGAAGCCAAAGCATTACTTGATAAACAAAAAGCAGTTGCCGCACCAGAAGGCATCGATCAAGAACTAGACCAAATTTTAACACAAGAAGAAACGTTAGAAGAAATCACATTCGAAGAAACACCGGTAGAAATTATCGAAGAAGCACCTAAAACAGATGCAGTCGAAGAAGATGAGCTTGACGAGGATTACTTCGACGAAGAAAAATACAATGAATATATGGATAAATATGAAGATAAGTACGATGAAGAATAAAAAGCCTTTGCTTAATTAAGTTTGTTTTGCTATAATTTTAACGGGCACTCAAAAGAAGTTCTCCTAACAAGAGGAGAACTTCTTCTTTTTATATATACGTATCGAGAATGGAGGTACTAAAATGAAGCAAACCAAGTTTATTTTTGTCACTGGTGGTGTAGTTTCTAGCTTAGGCAAAGGCATTACAGCCTCATCTTTAGGACGGTTGTTAAAAAACAGAGGATTAAAAGTTTTTATGCAGAAGTTTGACCCCTACATTAACGTTGATCCTGGAACGATGTCGCCTTATCAACATGGCGAAGTTTTTGTGACCGACGATGGTGCAGAAACAGATTTGGATTTAGGACACTATGAACGATTTATTGACGAAAATTTAAGTCAAAACTCATCGATTACAACAGGTCGTGTTTATAAAAATGTTATTGAAAAAGAACGTCGTGGGGATTATTTGGGGGCAACCATTCAAGTCATACCGCATATTACCAATGAAATTAAAGATAAACTCATTGCGGCGAGAGACGAGTCTAACGCAGATGTCATTATTACAGAAATCGGTGGTACGGTTGGTGATATCGAATCGTTACCGTTTTTAGAAGCCATAAGACAGTGTCGACGAGATTTTGGTTTTCATAATACAATGTATATTCATAACACGCTTGTGCCTTATTTAGATGCGGCCGCAGAATTAAAAACAAAACCAACGCAGCACAGTGTTAAAGAGTTGAGAAGTTTAGGAATAAATCCAGATATCATTGTTTTAAGAACATCGCATGATGTGACCAACAGTATGCGTGAAAAAATTGCGTTATTTTGTGATGTCAAGAAAGAAGCGGTGATAGAGGCAAAAGATGAATCAATTCTTTATGCTGTAGCACTCCGCTTGAAACAACAAAAATTAGATCAATTAGTTTGTGAACATCTTCAACTACAGTGTGATCCAGCAAACATGGATGAATGGGAAAACTTAATAGATCGTATTGAAAACTTGAAACATCAAGTGAATATTGCTTTGGTCGGTAAATATGTAACTTTGCAGGATGCTTATTTATCTGTCACAGAAGCATTAAATCATGCTGGCTATCATCACGACACCAAAATCAATGTTCGTTGGATAAGCGCAAGTGAGGTTACCAAAGAAACCCAAAAAAGCTTATTTAGCAATATTGATGGTATCGTCGTCCCTGGGGGCTTTGGTGCTCGTGCCACCAATGGAAAAATGCTTGCGATTCAGTATGCTAGAGAACATCAAATACCATTTTTAGGCTTATGTTATGGTATGCAGTTGGCGACAATTGAATTTGCGCGAAACGTGTGTGGTATTTTAGAGGCTTCAAGCACTGAAATTGATTCTAAAACACCACATCCAGTGATTCATTTATTGGGCGATCAAACCGAAGATATGGATAAGGGAGGCACTTTAAGATTAGGGCTTTACGACTGTGTACTTGACACAAGTTCGAAGGCGTATAACGCTTATCAAAAACACCAGGTTAAAGAAAGACACCGTCATCGATTCGAGTTTAATAACGCTTACCGAGATGTTTTAACAAAAAATGGACTTAGATTTAGTGGTGTTAATCCAGAGTTGAATTTAGTTGAAATGATTGAAATTGATGATCATCCATTTTTTGTTGCGACACAGTTTCACCCTGAATTTTTATCGCGCCCTCAACGCGCGCACCCATTGTTTTCATCGCTGATTGAATCCGCATTAAAGCAATCAGGTGTTTTAATTAAGTAAAATATGCTATAATAACTGCCGGACTACAACGATATGGAGGATAAAATATGTTAGAAAAACAAGTGATTGAACGTATTATTAATGCTGCATTAGACAGTCAAGCTGATTTTGCAGAGGTGTTTGTAGAAGAAAAAAAACAAGCACACATCATGATGCAAAGCAATACCATAGAAGATGTCATTAACCAACATAAATTTGGCATTGGAATACGTGTTGCAAAAGGCTACCACAGTGTTTATGGGTTCACCAATAGCGATCAAGAAACAGATTTATTAAAACTCGCCAACGATTTAGCGCAGTCTTTTGCTGGGGATCGTATCAGAGAAATGGTCGTTTTAGGTGACATTCAGAAAGGGAATAAGCATCCAATTGTTCTGTTCCCGGATACTGTGGATGTACAAAAAAAAGTCGCTTTAGTAAAAAAAGCAAACAAAGCTGCACGTGCATACAGTGAAGAAATTACACAAGTATCAGTTTCTTACATGGATTATGTGCAAAATGTTTTAATTGCGAGTAGTGAAAACGTCTACGTTGAAGATCAGCGTGTCCGTACACGTTTAGGAATTGCAAGTGTTGCAAGTGATGGCACAAGTATGCAAACTGGTTTTAACGGACCGGGTAGTCATATGGGATTTGAGTTTTATGATACCTTTGATGTACAAGAAGCTGCAAAAGAAGCTTCGCGTACTGCGGTCACAATGTTGCACGCCGATGAATGTCCTAGTGGTGTAATGCCTGTGGTTATTGATAACGGTTTTGGTGGTGTTATTTTTCACGAAGCTTGTGGGCATAGTTTAGAAGCGACCTCGGTTGCGAAAAAGGCGAGTGTTTTCAGTGACAAAAAGGATGAAAAAATTGCCAGTACACTCGTGACAGCAATTGACGATGGCACCATTGATAATGCATGGGGAAGCGCTAACTATGATGACGAAGGTCATTTACAACAAAAGCGCACACTCATCAAAGATGGTGTGCTGACGAGTTATATGATTGATTATTTAAACAGTAAACGTATGAACGATGCCCCAACTGGTTCAGGGCGTAGAGAATCATATCGATATGCCCCAACATCACGTATGAGTAATACATACATAGCCAATGGTGAATCGACTTTCGAAGAAATTATCTCAGATACTAAATACGGTCTTTATGCTAAAAAAATGGGTGGCGGTAGTGTCAATCCATCGACCGGGGATTTTAATTTTGCAGTTATGGAAGGGTATATGATTCGCGATGGTAAAATTGCTGAACCCGTGAAAGGCGCAACCTTAATTGGTACTGGGAAAGACGCTTTGTTAAAGGTTGATAAAGTGGCTAACAATTTACTACGTGCACAAGGGATGTGCGGGAGTGCCTCAGGAAGTATTCCAACCGATGTGGGGCAACCAACCTTGCGCGTTTCAAGTATGACCGTTGGTGGTAGAAAGGGTGCAAACTAATGCAATTTAAACAATTATTTGATAAAGCTGAAGCCTTAGGATTCGAAGCGATTCAAGCAACGTTAGAACATGCAGAAAACATTGATTTACAAGTTTTTAATGGTGAACTCGAAAAGCATCAGATGGCCGATACCAAACAACTTACGCTCAAAGCAATCTACGAAGGTAAAATGGGGAAAATGACAACTGAAGTTATCGACTTATCGCATGCAGATGCATGGTTAGACGCACTAAAAAACTCAAGCTTACTGATTGAGAGTAAAGATGAAGTGTTTATCTATGAAGGTGATGCACAATATAGAAATGTTGATGGATTATACAACGCAGAGTTATCAAATACGCCAATAGAAGCTAAAATGGCGAAAGTATTTGATTTAGATAAGGCCATAAGAAATGTGGATTCTCGAATCACACTATCAAACACTTATTACAGTGAGAATCGTAAAAAGGTATGGATTCAAAATTCAAAAGGGCTAAATCTTGAAAAAGAAGTAAATAACGCTTTTTTAGGTGCACAAATGGTTGCCAAATCAGAAGATGATTCACGATCAGGGTTTGACTATATTCAATCGAATGACATGAATGATTTCGATGTTAATCAACTGGCTCAAGAAATTGCTGAAAAAGGGTTATCTATGTTAGGGGCTAAAAGCATTCCTTCTGGAGACTATGAAATCGTGTTGAAAAATACCGCCATAACAGCTTTATTACAAGCACATGTTGGTATGTTTAGTGCTGAAAGTGTTCAAAAAGGCATGTCAAAACTCAAAAGTAAAGTTGGTCATAAAATTGCCAATGAACTGATTTCAATTGTGGATGATCCGTTTAAGCCTAAAAGTACACGAAGTGGTGCATTTGATGATGAGGGTGTTGCGACAACATATAAACATTTAGTGGAAAATGGTCAGTTAATGGGATATATGCATAATTTGAAAACCGCCAAAAAAGACGATACGTCATCGACAGGTAATGGATTTAGCGGGGGAGTATCGACAACGAATATGTATATACAACCTGGAAAATCAAGCTATGAAGAGATGATTCAAACCATGAAAAAAGGGTTAATTATTGATGATTTGCAAGGCACACATGCTGGGACTAATGCAATTAGTGGTGATTTTAGTTTACAGGCGAATGGCTTTTATGTTGAAAATGGCAAAATTGTTAAACCAGTTGCTTTAATTACAGTTGCAGGAAATTTTTTGGAATTACTAGAAGATGTTGTCGCAGTAGGTAATGACCTTAAGTTTAACTTCGCATACATAGGCGCACCATCACTTAAACTTAAAGGACTTGCTGTATCAGGAGAATAAAACATTAAAAAGGCTTAAAATTAAGCCTTTTTTTGAAAACGTTCTTATCGTTATTGAAAGGCTCTTTGGTTTACATTTATCAGCCATCAAGTTATAATGAAATAGATAATACATAAATTATAGGAGGCGTAATTCATGGGTTTAGTATCAGCAACAGAAATGTTAAACAAAGCAAGAAAAGAAGGGTATGCAGTTGGCCAATTCAATATCAATAACTTAGAGTGGATAAAGGCAGTACTCACCGCCGCAGAAGAGAAAAAGTCGCCAATCATTTTGGGCGTTTCAGAAGGTGCAGGAAAATATATGTCTGGTTATCATACAGTAGTCAGTATGGTTAAAGGTGTTATGCAAACAATGAATACGACAATACCTGTGGCTATCCATCTTGATCATGGGTCTTACGATGGTGCCATCGCTTGTATTGAAGCAGGATTTTCTAGTGTCATGTTTGATGGATCGCATTATGATATCGAAGAAAATGTTAAAAAGACACGTGAAATTGTTAAAATTGCGCATGCGAAAGGCATTAGTGTGGAAGCTGAAGTCGGCAGCATTGGCGGCGAAGAAGATGGCGTTACCGGTGCTGGAGAGGTCGCAGACCCACTTGAGTGCAAACGTATTGCAGATTTAGGTATTGATATGTTGGCTGCTGGCATTGGGAATATCCACGGGCAGTACCCTGAAAATTGGCAAGGGTTAAATATGGCGGTATTAAAAGAAATTGGTGAAACAACCAATGAAATTCCTTTAGTACTTCACGGGGGTACCGGAATTCCTAATGCGATGGTCAAAGAAGCCATAGGATATGGTGTATCAAAAATCAATGTTAACACAGAATGTCAACTTGTATTTGCGGCCGCAGTTCGCAAGTACATTGAAGCAGGCAAAGATTTAACAGGTAAAGGCTTTGATCCAAGAAAACTTTTAAAACCAGGCGTCGATGCAATTATCGATGTGGTTAAAGAGAAAATGGATTTATTTGGTTCAACTAACCAAGCATAAGGATGTGATTCAATGCACCAATTTCAAATCGTGCTTAAAGATTTCGTTAATTGGAAAATGGATAATTCGGAAATACTAGAACGGTTCAAACATCATGGATCATCGATTTATGATCGTTTAGAGCCTGTTTATGCTGTATTAAATAAACTATACGATATGGTTTTGGACGAAGAAACAATTAACGAAGATTTTGAAACGATATTTCAAGTAGGGCTTAACTATTTACATTCTCAATTTGAAGTAATACGAATTTATTATGAACGATTTTTCGAATCGAACTGTGAACTTTTTGAAGCGTACACACGTTTGGTTGGTTATTTATTGTTTATCAGTGATTTTCGTTCAGATTTAGATGAGTTTGAATCGCAGATAGATTTTCAGCCGTTAAACGCAGTGGAAACATTATTAGAAAATATGATTGCTGAGCGCGACGAGCGATTCGATTATGTTGCTGAACAGTTGAATAAAGCCATAAATGAAATTGTTAATCAACTTGATTTTGAGTATGTGAGCATTATTGACATATTTGTTGAAATTGCCGCGAACTTAAGTATTGAGTTAAGTACAAATCACACATTTACAATTGGACAAGACATCTAAGGATGTCTTGTCCTTCACTTGAGGTGAAATGATGGGCGTAATTAGTGATATTAAAACAGTAAAAAGAAAAGACCCTGCAGCACGTCACGCACTAGAAATACTCATAACACATACCGGAATGCACGCAGTCTGGTTATATCGTATTGGTCATTTTTTTTGGCGCATAAAACTCAAGCTAATTGCAGGTATAATTAGTAAATTTGCACGTTTCTTAACAGGTGTAGAAATTCATCCTGCGGCTAAGATCGGTAAAAACTTTGTTATTGATCACGGCACAGGCGTTGTTATTGGGGAAACAGTAGAAATTGGTGATGATGTCTTGATTTATCATGGTGTGACCTTAGGTGGTACCGGGAATGAATCTGGGATTAAAAGACATCCTTCTGTTTGTACAGGTGCGATGATTGCTGCGGGTGCTAAAATATTAGGAAACATTAAAGTCGGCAGTTACAGTAAGGTCGGTGCGAACGCAGTGGTTTTAGCAGATGTACCCGATTATTCAACGGCAGTTGGAATTCCGGCAAGAATCATTCCTAATGAACATGTAAGTGGTGCGGTATGTTCATTAGTAAACAAAAAATAATGGGACAATTTGTCCCATTATTTTTTGAATAATTCGGTTGATAAATAACGTTCTGCGTTGCTTGGAGAGACAGTTAAAACAATAGAATCTTCAGGCAGTGTTTTTGCAAATTCAATGGCTGCAAAAACATTAGCACCTGTGCTTATACCAGCAAAAATACCTTCTTTTTTAGCCAGTAATCGCGCGGTTTCAAAAGCATCATTATTAGAAACTCGGCTGATGTGTTGATAAATCGTGGTATCTAGTATTGAAGGAACAAAACCAGCACCAATACCTTGAATTTTATGACTGCCCGCTTTACTACCTGACAACACAGCTGAATCTTTTGGTTCTACAGCGACAATTTCTAATTTTGGGAAATGCGACTTGAGTATTTTACCAGTACCTGTAATGGTACCACCGGTGCCAACCCCAACAACAAAGGCATCTAACGCTTTGAAATCTTGAATTATTTCATTTGCTGTGTGTTTCATATGTGTTAAAGGGTTGTTTAGGTTATCAAACTGCATCGGCATAAAATAGCCATGCTTGTCTGCAATCATTTTTGCGATATGGATAGCTTCTTTCATACCTTTGGTGCCATCAGTTAAGATAACTTCGGCACCGTAGCCTTCTAAAATCTTTTGGCGTTCTTGACTTACAGAATCAGGCATTACAATAACTAACGGATAGTTTTTTGAAGCGCAAACCAACGCCAAACCGATACCTGTGTTGCCACTGGTAGGTTCGATTACGGTATCGCCTGGGTTTAGTAAACCGGTGCTTTCGGCACTTTCAATCATTGATAAGGCAATGCGATCTTTAACACTTCCACCAGGATTGAACCATTCAAGTTTAAGATAAACATGACGCTTCAAATCATGCGTTAGTGTGTTAAGTTTTATAACGGGTGTATTTCCAATTAAATCATGAATTTTATGAACTAACATAATTTACAACTCAAGTACGGTGACGCATGTGTGGAAATAAAATCACGTCACGAATTGAAGTGGCATTAGTTAATAACATAACCAGTCGATCAATACCCACACCTAAACCACCTGTTGGTGGCATACCGTACTCTAACGCCTCAACATAGTCAACATCCATCTCTACTGCCTCAGCATTACCCAAACTCTTTTCTTCTAGTTGTGCTAAAAATCGTTCTTTTTGGTCGATTGGATTATTCAACTCACTAAACGCATTACCATATTCACGACCATCAATAAAGAGTTCGAAACGATCAGTGAAGCGAGGATCTTTTAAACTCTTTTTTGCTAAAGGGCTTATTTCTACAGGGTGTCCATAAACAAACGTTGGTTGTATTATTTTATCCTCAACATAACTTTCAAACAACAAGTTTAAAATATGGCCAATACCGTTATAGTGCTTTGGTACCACTAACCCTTTGGATAAAGCAAATGCTTTGGCTTCTTCATAGCTTAAATCTTTTCGCCAAAAGTCAATGCCGACATGTTCTTTGACTGCGTCAGCCATGTGGCGCTTTGACCATCCTTGACTTAGATCAATGATTTTACCATTAAATTCGATTTGCGTTTTTTCTAAAATAGTTTCAGCGACGTAAGTAATCATCGACTGAGTTAAGTCCATCATCGTTTCCATGTCACCATAGGCCTGATACAATTCTAGCATTGTAAACTCAGGATTATGTTTAATACTAATGCCTTCGTTTCTAAAGGTTTTTGCAAGTTCAAAAACACCTTCAAACCCACCGACAATAAGTCTTTTGAGATAAAGTTCAGGTGCGATTCTTAGGTAAAAAGGCATGTCTAAAGCGTTGTGATGTGTGATGAAAGGACGTGCATTTGCACCCCCTAAAATCGGATGTAGAATCGGTGTATCTACTTCAATAAAACCCCGCTCTGAGAGAAATGTTCTAATTGCGGAGATGATTTTAGATCGTAGTATAAATGTGTTTTTGGTTTCTTCATTACTGATTAAATCTAAATAACGTCTTCGATAACGTTCTTCTTTGTCTTTAAGTCCGTGGTATTTTTCTGGTAACGGACGTAAGGCTTTTGTTAAATGAAATAACTGGGTAACTTTGATTGTCAACTCACCCATATTGGTTTTCATGATATACCCATGAACGCCAAAAATATCGCCTAGGTCGGCTTTCTGAAATATTTCAAACTCTTGTGAACTCAATTGATCTGAGCGCACATAAATTTGAATTTGTCCAGTTTGATCCATAATATGTGCAAAACCGGCCTTACCTTTACCTCTTTTTGTCATCATTCGACCTGCCAACTTAAACAAAGGAGTCTGTTGCTTGTTGAGGTCTTCTTTGGTTTCTAAGGCATAAAGATCAAATAAACTTTTAGTACTGGTGTTTCGATCAAATCGTGTTCCGAAAGGATCAATATTTAACGCCTCAAGTTGAACCATTTTCTCTCTTCTAACACGTTCTTGTTCGGTTAAATTATCCGTCATATGTTCCACCTCTTAATTCCTTAATTAGAATTTAGTTCTTCTAATATAGCATACATCGCTTTCGCGTCATCTTTTTTTGTCGAGTCTAGCAATAAAAGTACTTTAATCAATACAGCTTTGTTCCCATACTGAATTTTTACGGTATCATTGACTTTTATCTCAGTACTTGCTTTAGCAATGTTCCCATTCACTTCGACACGTCCTGAATCACAAATCTCTTTAGCTAATGTTCTGCGTTTAATGATGCGTGATACTTTCAAATATTTATCAATTCTCATAATTTTCCTTTCAATTAAAAAGGGTAAATTACCCTTTTTAAGCTTGTACCGGTGTGGAGTCTAATTTGGTTGTATTTTTCTTTTCTAAATCTTTTTGTTTTTTGCGTTCCCACCAGTCTAAAGTACCGGTATTAACAATTTTATCAATATCTTCACGTGTTAATGTTTCAACTTCTAAAAGGATTTCAGCAATTCGTTTCAAAAGTGTAATGTTTTCGGTTAAAACATCTTTTGCTTTATCGTAAGAAACTTTTATAATATTTCTAACTTCGTTATCTATTTCTAAAGCAACAGTGTCTGAAAATGCTTTTTCCGTGTTATAGTCACGGCCTAAAAATACACTACTAGAACGCTTTTCGTACTGAACTATACCCAAACTGCTCATGCCGTATTCAGTCACCATAGCACGCGCGATTTCGGTTGCTCTTTGGAAGTCATTGTGAGCACCAGTAGAAACCTCGTCAAAAATGATTTCTTCAGCCACACGGCCACCCAATAAACCAGTAATCTGATCGACGAGCGCTTTCCGCGTCATTAGGAATGACTCTTCCTCTTCTGGAAGCATTAAGTTATATCCGCCTGCATGTCCCCGAGGAATGATCGTTACTTTATGAACAATGTTTGCATTATCGAGTTTGATACCTAATACAGCATGGCCGGCCTCATGAAAGGCAATAAATTCACGCTCACGTTTGGAGAAAACGCGAGATTTTTTTGCAGGGCCCATCATAACGCGGTCAACAGCCTCATCAATATGATATATTTTAATTGAGTTTTTGTTTTCTCGTGCTGCAAGTAATGCGGCTTCATTCATAAGGTTTTCTAAATCAGCACCGGTAAAACCAGGGGTACGTCGTGCGATTTCATCAAAGGTTACGCTAGGGTGAATGCGTTTATTGCGCGCATGAACTTTTAAAATGGCTTGGCGTCCTTTGATGTCAGGGCGGTTAATTATAATTTGTCTGTCAAAGCGTCCAGGACGCAATAGTGCTGGGTCTAAAACATCAGAACGGTTGGTTGCGGCCATTACAATAATACCGGAATTTTCACCAAATCCATCCATTTCAACCAATAACTGATTCAAGGTTTGTTCACGTTCATCGTGCCCACCACCGAGTCCGGTACCACGTTGTCTACCAACCGCATCAATTTCATCGATGAAAATAATGCAGGGTGCACTTTGTTTGGCGGTTTTGAACATATCACGAACACGACTTGCACCGACACCAACAAACATTTCTACGAAATCAGAACCACTGATAGAAAAGAATGGCACATCAGCTTCACCAGCAACGGCGCGCGCTAACAAGGTTTTACCTGTACCAGGTGGTCCAATTAAAAGCACACCTTTTGGAATTCTTGCGCCCAAAGCGATGTATTTTTTAGGTTCTCTTAAGAAATCAATGAGTTCTGAGAGTTCTGCTTTTTCTTCATCAACACCTGCAACATGTTTGAATGTTGTTGTTTTACCTTTGTTTAATTTAGCGCGGCTTTTCCCAAAATCAAATGCTTTATTTTGGCCACCTGAACTGCGCATAAAGAAACCAATAAAAACAATAATTAAGATTATTGGTAGAAGGATAAAGATAATATTCCAAAAACCGTAAGAAGAACCAGGTTCATGGGTATAAGGGACATTGTTAACTTTGGCTAAATCAATGATGTTTTGCAATGCATTTTGTGTCGGTATTTCTAAGTAATAGGCATCACCATTACGCAGCGTTCCTTCAATAAGGTAGGCACCAGAATTGATTTCACCCGCAATCGGATTTGAACTGATGGTACTAACAGCATTGGTCTCTAAAGCGACAATAAATTCTGTGTAAGTAAACTTTTTAGGATCACTATCAGATTGATTGAACAACCAAATAATAGAGAAAACGAATATCAAAATAAACATCATCACAATAAGGTTTCCAATCTTATTTGTTTTGCTGTTTATAGGGGGTTGAGGGGGTCTTTGAGGTTGCGACATGTTATCACTCCTTGATTTTGCTATATATTTGTGGCTTCAACGTACCTACGTAAGGTAAATTACGATACTTTTCTTCATAATCAAGTCCATAACCAACAACGAAAGCGTTGGGTATGTTTACGCCAACATACTCCGGTGTCATTTCTACGATACGCCCGGTTGGTTTATCAAGTAAAGTTACTATTTTAACTTCTTTAGCGCCGCGATAATGTAGTAATTCTGCGACAGCGCGAATGGTTCTACCAGAATCGACGATGTCTTCAGCAATTAAAACATGTCGATTTTTTACAGGTGTGCCAACATCCATGATGATTTTAACATCACCAGTAGATTCCACACCACCATGGTAGCTTGATACATTCATGTAATCAATCTCAAGTGGAAAATCCAGTTCTTTTAACAAGTCTGCCATAAAAGGAACACATCCTTTTAATAAACCTATAACTAAAGGAAACTTGTCTTTATAGTCATCAGTGAGCGTTTCGCCTAAACGCTTAACTATTGATTGAATCTCTGTGGGTGATACAAGTACTTTTTCAATATCTTTCGATAGCATATTACACCTCATAAATAAATATTTTATGGTTACCTTGTTTTTGATGATAAACAAGCTGCAAACTTGGGATTGCAATGATTTGACTTCCTTGACTCACCAACCAAAAAGAATCTCGTTGATGTGGGGGAATCTTAAGATCTATAAATAAGTCTTTCAGTTTTTTCTTACCATAAGAAAACTGAATCCAGTCACCGGGTTTTCGGTGTCTAATGATAAAAGGAAATACTGAGTTATTATACCACAATTCGACCTGGTTTGGCTCGTTATTTGCTGATTTATCGTTCGAAACAACCAATGTTTTGTTGTCAGGTAAAAAATAAGTACCGACCGTTTCGATTTTTAATGAAAAGGGGTTAATTTTATCTTTCGTTTTTACGAAAAAAACGTCGTACTCTTTATGAAGGGTATAGACATCATGAATAGCGTAAACAAAGTTGTTTTTTGATTTAAGCATCTCGACTATCGCCATTAACTCAGGTTTAGCAATCGTTAATTGGCAATCAAAACGACTTAAATATAGTGACATAACATGTTCCTGTAGCAAAGGGTTCAGAGCTAAAAACTCATGGATGTCAATAGTATTGTTTTCTAGATATTTTTCTAAAAATGCTGTGCTTTGCTTCGTGATAATTTCAGACACGTGATTTAATGAGGTTACAGTACTTAGAAAATGGTTATTAAACTGGTTGTTTTCAGCTCGAAAGAACGCCAAAAGTTTTCTATATCGATTTCGTGTGTAACGTTGATCTTTATTAGAAAGGTCTTCGAAATAACGAATATTATTGTTGTTGGCATAATCCAAGAGGGTTTGCTTATCAATGTCAATTAAGGGCCTTACTAAAATAATGTTTTCATAACGTTGCTTCAAAGGCATCCCAGAAAGGGTTAAAAATGAAACACCTTTAACCAGTCGCATGAAAAAAGTTTCTATTTGATCATCCAAATGATGACCCAATACGACTTTATTTGTATTGTATTTTTTTGCAACTTTTTGGAAAAAAATAAGCCTTAAAAGACGTGCTTCATGATGGAAGTTACCTTGAAGTTTTTTGGGTAAAATGTATCCTTCAAAAGGAATTGAATGCTGTTTGCAGAAGGTTTCTATTTCTATATATTCTCGATTTGATTCAAGCCTTCTTTGGTGATTCACATGGGCAACAACAAAGGTGATATTACATTGTCTTAAAACATCCAAAAGAACCATTGAATCAACGCCACCACTTAGCGCCAAAACAACAGTTTCATGGGCGTTGAATAGTTGTTTCTCTTGAACATTTTCAATCAAATTAATCGCCATAGCAAATCACCATCTATATTATAACACACAAAAATTAAAGCGAAGAATTGTTCATGAATAAATGGACAAACAACGTCTTTTACTGCTATAATTGTATTCGTCTCTATAACTGAAAATAGTACAAGGAGTGTTTTCTGTGAAACAATCCATCATTTTAGCAAGTAGCTCACCAAGACGAAAAGAACTTATGCATTTATTAGGTATTGACTTTGAAGTTGTTTCCTCTGACGCAGAAGAAGTGATCAATAATGATTTATCCCCAATTGATGTCGCGGTCACTCTAGCACAGACTAAGGCAGATTCTGTAGCAAAAAAACATCCGGATAAAATTGTTTTAGGGTGTGATACTATTGTTGTTATTAATCATGAGATATTAGGAAAACCTAAAGACGCAGAAGATGCATTTGATATGCTATCTAAGTTGAGTGGGCAATCTCACCAAGTGATTACTGGATGCGCCATTATCGTTCAAAACGAAACACATTTTGTTTATGACTATGCCCACGTTTGGTTTAAACACCTAAGTGAACAAGAAAAATACGATTATATTAAAACAAATGAGCCTTTTGGAAAAGCCGGTGCCTATGCAATTCAAGGTTTTGCAGCTAAATTTATAGAGTATATAGAAGGCGACTACTATAGTATTATGGGATTACCCATCGCTAAGCTTTATCGTTTCTTTGCAGACACTTTTAAGTGACCACTTGTTTTTTATTTCAAAAAGAGTGTAATATAAGTTAAAATAAATGTATATTATGGTTTTTATCTATATTATTTGAATATCCATATGTTACATTATTAACACATCATGGAGGGCCTTATGTTTAAGTTAAAAGCGCCTAAACATCAAAGAGCACGCTTACGAGAAAAACTAAAAATTGTGGATAGTGCAAACTACGAATATGTACTAACCACCGATAAAAGCCTTGTTGAAGATGATAAGATTAACATTGTATTTGACGAAAGTGAAACGGCAAAAATAGTTAGATTATTGGATGCCATTGTCAAAGGTGAAGATGTTTACATTACAGCTTATAATCCACAAGGCCAAAAACATATTGAATCCAGAAGAATTCATTATTTTATTATTGAGTCAGATGAAGTTGTTGCGGTATTAAATCAAGCGAAATTTGATGTAAAAATGAAATTATATGAGGTTGAAGAACTATTACAAGATAAACATTATATTCGTGTCAGCAAATATGCTTTAGTCAATATTAACAAAATCGATTATATTAAACCGGCGCTAAACTCGAAATTGTTATTGTTAATGAAAAACGGTGATGAGGTTGAAGTGAATAGACGTTATTATAAAGCGTTTAAAAAGACCTTAAGGATATAGAGGTGCATTGAAGTGACAATCATAATTGATATTCTAGAATTTTTATACAATAATTTCATAGTTATTTTAACGGTGCTATCTTCGATAGTTATTTTAGTGTTGTTTTCGAAACAGTTTTATATAGAATACCGTCTTAATAAAAGGCTGTCGATGAAAAAAGCATTGCTTAGAAATATTGAGGTATACAGACAAAAGAAACGGATTATAAGACGCACAATAATTATCGCATTGCCATCACTGATGTTACTGGGTTTTCTAACATGGACATTCGGTCGAACTACTGATTTTGACAATCATATCATTGCATTAAAAGATGAATCATCCTTAATTGAAATACATAATAGTTTTCACAATAAGTTTTACTCGATGAGCTTACCTTTACTGAGTGAAACACCTGTTCAACCCACAGAAATTGCACAACTAGAAAGCATTTCAGAGTACGAAAACATTGATTTTGTTTCAGAAAATAGTGAATATATTTTCGTATTAACAGACTCTGGACTAGAAATTATTCAAAAAAGTTCAAATAACTTAACCCATTACAAAAAACTTAGTCATAGTGCGGCAGCTTGTGATGCGGAAATGATTCGACCAGAAGGGCTATTTTCGAACGAAACACACCTTGTAATCGTTGGATCAAAAACCACCGGGCTTTGTGATAATCCTGATACACCTTATTATCTCAGAAACCATCAAGTCGAAATTATCACATACGATATTACAAATGAATTTAAAGTTATTGATACATATACTGTATCAGGTGCAATAGTTCAAATGAGACAAGATGAAATGAAACTGATGGTGAGTTTAAACACGTATTTGCCATTCGAGTTCGGTTTCCAAACATTAGAAACATTTTTACCTTATATTGTTCACAACGGCATTAGAACCACAACTCAGTTTGATCAAATTAAATACATTGAGGGGAACATACCCAATAATTTCACAGCTTTGGTTCATATTGACATTATGAACGCCACTGCCGATCAGGAAGTTCTGTTTTTGGACTATCACCACAATGTTACACTTTTACCCGACGCAGCTTTTTATATTTCTGACAGTTACGAGTTCATTCAAGTCTCCGATCCGATTCGGTTTAAAGATCCTGTAGAATCAGTTCGAACAACCATCACAAAGATTAATGTGGGGGACGATGTTTCGTTTTATCGCACTCAAATGCTTGAAGGGGTGAAGGTAGAAGGCACACCCGTTCATGTTCACCAAAACGATTTGATTATTCTAAATAAATCAAGCGAGCAAACGAATAGATATTACTTACATACTATTGATAACCAATTAAGCACGATAGAAACATATCGAACAGTAATTGACTATAATATCCGCGCTGTTTTGTTTTATAGACAGTATATGTATGTTATTCCTACTCAGCCCAATATTGAAATTAGTATCTATAATTTTAGCCAAAGAGAATCTGTGTTTAAACAAGCTCAAATCGATCATTTATTGATACCTGAATACGTAAGAGAGTACAGTGATCAGTATATTATCGGCGCAAACAATTTAACCAATAACATGATTCAAATCAAATTAATAGATCGTACGTTAGCGTTTAGACCAAGCATTGAGTCAACGAGAATTTTGGATTACCAACACTATGATTTTTTACTAAATGCTCACAAAAATCCATTGCAAGATAGTTACTTCAACGCAGATTTAAAACTTGTTGCTTTCCCGCTATTTTCAGCTGGAAATCTTACAGCAAATAGAAACACACCGAATACGATTATTTTTAGAGTCGATGATTTAAATTGGAACATACAAACCATTATTCATGTACCGATATTAGAGGCTTCACAATCACCCTTTGCTTACAGGGCTACCATTTATAAAGGACAGTTAGTTCACATCACACCAGCGGGATTAGTTTTAACCACTATCGATCAGTTAGATGAGATTATATCAACCATCGAATTCCAATAAAAAATAGTACAAAGATGTACTATTTTTTATATTCATTTTGAACCGCTTTGCTAATCTCATGCACGACCCTCTCGTTAAAAACTGAGGGAATAATATAGTTTTCAGTCAACTCATAGTCACTGACGATACTTGATAAAGCCTTTGCAGAAACCAATTTCATCTCATCTGTAATCTGGCGGGCTCCAACAGTCAACACACCTTTAAAAATACCAGGAAATGCTAAGACATTATTGACTTGGTTTGGGTAATCACTCCGTCCAGTCGCAACAATTCTAGCACCACCGTTAAACGCGTCTTCGGGCATAATTTCAGGAGTAGGGTTAGCGAGTGCAAATATGACAGGATCATTATTCATCGTCTTAATCATATCAGTCGTCACGATATTGCCAACAGACACACCAATGAAAACATCTGTACCAGAAATAACCGATGCCAAATCATTGCCTTT
This sequence comes from Candidatus Izemoplasma sp., assembly GCA_007117835.1. GTDB lineage: Bacteria > Bacillota_I > Bacilli_A > Izemoplasmatales > Izemoplasmataceae > CSBR16-107. The sequence continues at coordinate 22,880 of SKFU01000008.1, forward strand.
TGAGCTGGGATTATCTTGAATTATCCCGTCATTAATCAGTGATTGTGTAACCGAATCAAATCGAGATATGTTTGCACTGCTTACTACACCTTGTGCATTATAAGCATAGATGTTTGAAATCCCATATTTTTGTAATATTTTGGCAATAGCACTGCCGGCAGCCCCAGTGCCAGACAACGAGACTTTTAATGTATTGATTGGTTTTTTTGTCAATCTACATGCGTTTATTAAAGCGGCTAGAACAACAACGGCAGTGCCATGTTGATCATCGTGAAATACCGGAATGTTTAATGTATTCTTAAGTTCATCTTCAATGAAAACACACTCTGGTGAACGAATGTCTTCTAAATTAATACCACCAAAAGAAGGCGCTATGTTTTTACAAAATTGAATAATTTCATCAGGGTTTTGAGTATCTATACAGATTGGCACAGCATCGATATTAGCAAAGCGTTTGAATAATAAAGCTTTTCCCTCCATTACCGGCAATGCTGCTAGAGGTCCTATGTTTCCTAAGCCTAAAACTGCAGAACCATCTGAAACGACCGCAATTGTATGTGGTTTTGATGTATAAATATCCACTTTATATGGGTCATTTTTGATTTCTAGACACACTTCTGAAACATAGGGTGAATAAGCGATAGAAAGATCTTCCATAGTATTAATTGTAATCGGAGAGCAGGTTTGAATTTTGCCTGGGAGTTTGCTGTGCAGCGCTAAACTTTTAGCTTTCATACTCATTATTCAAGACCACCTTTAAATATTGAATTTCCGGCCAAATCATAGGCAACAAAACATGGGAAATTTTCAACAACCAGTTCATGAACAGCCTCAGCACCGAGATCATCATACATTAGAACTTTGTAAGACTTAATTTTACTCGATAGCAAAGCACCCGCCCCGCCTGTGGTCACCAAATAGATAGCGTTGTTTTTAAGCATAGCTGCTTTGAAACTTGGACTTCTTTGCCCTTTGCCAATCATAACTTTTACACCCCGTTCCATTAAAGGGATCGCTAGTGTATCCATACGATATGATGAAGTTGGCCCACTAGATCCGATAACTTGATTGGGTTTTGTTGGCGTTGGACCAACATAGTAAATAATCGCATTTTCCAGTTTGAAAGCGAGATTAAAATCTTTTACTAATCGCAAATGTGCTTGGTCTCTGGCAGTATAAATTGTACCTGAAATCAATACGCGGTCACCGGCGCTTAATTTGTCGAGTTGTTTTAAATCAAGTGGTGTTAATAAATGTATCATAATACTATCACCTCGTGTCGAGCAGAATGACACTGTATATTAATAGCCACAGGCAAGGAAGCAATGTGCATTGGGTACGTGTTGATTTTTACTGCTAAACATGTTGTTTTCCCGCCCAACCCCATCGGTCCAATACCCATTGCATTGACAGAATCAAGTAAATCTTTTTCTAAATCGCGTATTACTGGATCATCGCTTTGATCATTCAAGTCTCTTAGAAGGGCTTCTTTTGCCAATAAAGCACTTTTTTCTAAATTGCCACCGATACCGATACCTAAAATTATCGGTGGACATGGTTTCCCTCCCGCTTCTTGAACGGTATTTAATACAAGTCTTTTTACACCTTCGATGCCATCTGAAGGCGTTAACATAACCACGCGACTCATGTTTTCGCTACCCGCACCCTTAGAAGCGACATGCATTGTTAATCCGTCGCCTTCAACAAGATTTACATGAATAATTGCAGGCGTATTATCACCAGTATTTATTCGATTAAAAGGGTGATCAACAATAGATTTTCTAAGATAGCCTTCGATGTAAGCAGCTTTTACACCTTGATTTATTGCGGCTTCTAAAGAACCATCTAAAACAACTTTTTGCCCTATGGTAACAAATACAACGACCACGCCAGTATCTTGACAAAGAGGAATAATACCTTGTTTGGCTATTTTTTCATTTTCAAGAATATCATCTAAAACCGAAAGTGCAGTACTATTGGTTTCTTGTGATTTTGCTTTTTTAAGTAGATTAATTAAAGAAAAGTCCAAATGATGGTTGATTTTTATTAGTGTATTTTTAATGGCTTTAGAAATCTCATCACAGCGTATTTGTCGCATTATCTCACCTCGTTTAATGTTGATTTTATTATACCACATCGCAAAACTAAAATCGTGTGATATTGTCCTTCAAATGAGATATATCAAAATTTGTTAAAACACTTGCACAAAGTGCTTCGCTTTGATATAATTTAAACGCTGTAATACTTACTATGGCATTAAGCCATGGCGGAAGGAGTGTAAAATATGAAAAAAGGTATTCATCCAAAGTACAATAAAATTAAAGCTGTATGTACGACATGTGGGAACGAGTTCGAAACGGGTTCGGTGTTGACCGAAGTTCGAGTAGACACATGTTCAAATTGTCATCCGTTTTATACAGGCAAACAAAAACATGCTGCAGCTGATGGACGCGTAGAACGTTTTAATAAGCGTTATGGCATCAAATCTCAAACTAACGAATAGTAGATAAAGGTCCTCTTATTGAGTGACCTTTTTAATTATAATCTTTAAAAAACTAACGGCTTCGTGTATGATAGTAATAGTATAAATATAATATTGTGAAGGGAGATAATTCAACGTCACTCAAGTGATCTTGATAATGTAGAAACATATGATGTTAAAACAAAAAGAAGGTTGGATTGAAGTAATCACGGGCCCAATGTTTGCAGGTAAAACCGAAGAACTGTTGAGACGTATAAAGCGATTGGAATATGCGAAAAAAAATATCGTAGTTTTTAAACCAGTCATCGATAATCGATATGCAGAAGGTGAAGTTGTTTCACATAATAAAAATAGAACAAAATCCGTGAACATCATTAAAGCGAATGATATTTTCAAGTACATTTCAAAAGAAACAGAGGTCATTGCAATTGATGAAGTACAGTTTTTAGATGAAGCAGTTGTTAAGATTTTAGATTACCTAGCATCTAGAGGAAAAAGAGTCATTGTTAGCGGATTAGATTCTGATTTTCGAGTAGAACCTTTCAGTTTTATGCCTAAATTACTAGCGATTGCTGAATTTGTAACAAAACTTACTGCTGTATGCGTGGTTTGCGGTGCACCTGCAACTAAAACTCAACGAATCGTTGACGGTAAACCCGCAAAGTACCTCGATCCAATTGTATTGATTGGTGCAAGCGAATCTTATGAGGCAAGATGTAGACATTGTCACAAAGTGTATCGAAAACCTCAAAATTATAAAGGCATAATTTGATGAATCATAACATGTATATGCACGAAGCGCTTTTAGAAGCTAGAAAAGCATTAAAGAAAAAAGAAGTACCCATTGGCGCAGTAATTGTGAAGGATAACGAGATCATTGCACGTGCACATAATTTACGAGAAACATTGCAAATGACTACTGCACACGCAGAAGTGTTAGCAATCGAAAAAGCGTGTAAAAAACTCAAAAGTTGGCGCTTAGAAGGGTGTACTTTATACGTTACAGTAGAACCATGCCCCATGTGTTCAGGAACAATCATCCAGTCTAGAATATCACAAGTAGTTTATGGCGCTACTGATTCTAAGAATGGGTGTCATCACTCAGCGATTAGACTATTTGAAGGTAAGTTCAATCATAATGTTAGCGTAATAAAAGGCATTGAATCGGATCAAGCAAGTCTACTTCTGAAAAATTTCTTTCTTACTTTACGAAATAGTCGAAATGATGTATGATTACCATAACGACCTCTTATTGAGCATCTCCATTCAATGAACAGGCATGAACCAGGTCAGATCGGGAACGAAGCAGCCTTAAGTGTATTGTTTATGTGGGTGGAGATGCTCGATAAGAGGTTTTATATACTAGGAGAATACGATGAGAAAAAAAATAATCTTTATGGATTTGGATGGAACCATAATTGACCATTCGATCAACGCAGTGCCTAAAAATACATTAAAAACGATTCAACATTTAAAAGCACAAGGGCATACACTAGTGATTGCTACAGGGAGACCGCCTTGTCTATTTTACGATATCGATCAAACACTTAACATCGACACATACATTGCGGCTAATGGTAGATATGTCAAATATAAAGGCAAAGAAATATATGCCGACTACATTGATTCATTAATAATGAATCGATTTGTTACTGATATGATTGAACAAAAAATCGAGGTTGGATTTGAGGCGGTTAATGTTTACGCCATTCATGAAATATTAACTGACTTACCTCGAAAATTTAGTGAATACTACCATTTAGACATGCCAGTAGAAATAGAAAATTTCCATTTATATAACAAAGTACTACAAATGGTTATCTTTTATGATAAAAAAGACTATACACACATTAGCAAAAAATACCCAATGCTTGAACTTAACATTTCGTGCCCTTATGGTATTGATATTAACAATAGGGGTGGCATGAAAGAAGTTGGCATGGGAAAAATATTAAACATACTAGACTTTGAAAAAGAAGATGTTATAGCAATTGGTGATGGTTTTAATGATATTAGTATGATTGAAGCCGCAGGATTTGGCATTGCCATGGGGAATGGCTGTCAACCGCTTAAAGACAAAGCAGATTATATTACGGATAACTGTTCACATGACGGGTTTTACAAAGCGTTTAAACATCTTGGTATGATAAAATAAAAATCACTTGCGTGATTTTTATTTTTACTTACAAAGTCTTTAAAGGTGCAATAATGTAAGCTTTAACACCATTCTTTACATTAACAAGGCCATATTCAAAATTATGGGCTTTCAAAACCTCACTGACTAAATATAGACCTATTCCAGAACCTTTAGAACTCATGCGCTGATCACCTTCGTGTTCAACGCGATAAAAAGGCATCCAAAGATTTTCTAAATGAACTTCAGAAAGTTCTGCTCCGTGATTAATAACTTCAATATGAACTTTTGATTTTACCTGAAAAACATTAAGCTCAATGGATTCAGACTCTTTAGTATATTTAATTGCATTGGTCATAAAATTAGATAAAACCCGTTGAATTAGTTTTCTATCCGCTTCAATAAGTAAACCGTCTTCAATATTAAAATTGAGTTTAAACTTATATTTTTTTACTAGAGGACTAAAATCATTAGGAATCGAAAAGACCAACTTTGATATATTGATTACCTCTAAATCCAATTGAGAGTCTTTACTATCAAGGCGATAGATTTGCAATAAATCTTGGATCATTAAAGAGGATTTATTGATTTCAGCAAGGATGTTATTGAACTCTTCAGCGATACTATCTTCGTTGACGACGCCATCAAGGACACCTTGTATTGTAACTTGAATTATCATCAACGGTGTTTTTAACTCATGTGAAATAGAAGACACTAATTGTTTTTTAAGGTTTACTTGCTCACTTTGATTTTCATAAAGAGACATTAATTCTTGGTTTTTTTGGTTTAGGTTGTTAAGCGCAGTTTTCAGGTTGCTCGATATTAAATTAATGCTTTTTGATAGCGATGATGCTTCACGACTTTTATATTCGAGGGCTTCAATATCAAAATTAAGGTTAGATATTTCCCGAGCCACACGTTCTATTTTTTTAATGGGTTTTGATGCAACTGTGCCAATGCGAAAACTCCATAACAGGATAACTATTAACGCGGTCAAGTAAACATAGTTTTGGTAATTTGATAGTGTAGCGACAATATTATCCGTATTTTGTATAGGAACAATAGTTAAAACATAGTTTTGATTTAATCGATTAACATAGACCATTAAATCAATCGGACCATCTTGAGAACGATATCGCCAGCCATCGTTGTAAACATGATTGGCTAAAAAAGAATCAGACAGTCGATTTGATTCAATTTGGACACGCTGATATTGAGAGAATAAGTAATTTAAATGATTGGGTTTATTGATTGATACAACACGACCACTTAAACTAATGCAATCATTTTCGCAAACTTGAGTAAACAAAACTGCGTCATTTAATACTAACGAAGTAAAAAAATAGTAATCACCATCTAGCGGCTTAACTACGCCACTCAACGAATCATAGAGAATCAAATTCAGTTTTTGATTAAGCACGATATCGTATAATAATAGCGTTTCATCACTTCTAACTTGAACTGTGTATTGCTTAGGGATGGAGTCGACAATCATGAAATCGCTGTTAAGGATAACAGATTTGGCATTGTTATTGACCGAAAAATCGTAAATTATGTCGTAATAAAAATTAGCGTTTTCTAAAGAATCGATATAATCATTAAGGCTGGAATCAAAAGATTGAATTTCACGATCGGTATAAAAACTCGGAAAAAACATAGTATTTAGAACAAGTTGTAGAACGAAAAAAGTTGTAAAAACAAACACTATAATAATGGAAATTTGGGTTGTTAATGACTGTTTGTAATAAAAATTTTTAATTCGATTAATCATAAGTCTCAAACCGATATCCAACACCAAAAATAGTCTTAATAAAGTCTGAATAGCTACCTAAGTGTTTTCTGATTTTTTTTACATACGTATCTACAATACGATCTTCAACAAAGACATCAAATCCCCAAATTTCATCCAGCAAATGGTTACGAGAAAATACTTTCCCTTCATTCAATATAAAATAATGCAACAGTTCAAACTCTTTTTTAGATAACTCTAGTTCAACATTGTCTAAAAGAATTTTGTAACTTTCCATATCTACAGTGAGGTGATTCGTTTTAACTAAGGAGTTTTTAGATTTATCGCGGATAAGTCTATCGAGCATGTTTTGAGCTTTTGCAATCAAAACTTTTGGATTGAACGGTTTGGTAATATAGTCGTCAACTTTCAAAGAATATCCTTTTAAGATATCTTCTTCTTCTGAAAGTGCACTCATCATAATAATTGGCACATCAGAATTTTCGCGTATTTTTACAGCAACATCCCAACCATTTAACTTAGGCATCATTATGTCTAAACAGACTAAGTCAAATGGTTTAGATTGAAAAATCTCTAATCCAGCTTGACCATCTAGAGCCGATTCAACTTCATAACCTGCTTTCGAAAAGTAATTTGAAATCATTCGGTTTATGGTCGGCTCATCTTCGATTACCAAAATATGCTTTTGACTCATAGTATCACCCCGTATACATATTATATATTATCCAACAAAAATATAAAAGTTAATCTATTTACTAATGGCCTGAATAGTAATAAAATGATTACCATAGGTGATGAAAATGTATGATGTTATAATTATTGGTGGCGGTCACGCTGGAAGCGAAGCCAGTTTAGCCTGTGCTAGAATGCAGAAAAAGACACTATTAATAACTGGAAATTTAAATCTTATTGCATCGATGCCTTGCAACCCATCGATAGGCGGTCCAGCTAAAGGTATTGTTGTAAGAGAAATTGATGCATTGGGTGGAGAAATGGCAAAAAACGCAGATGAAACACAAATTCAAATGCGTCTTTTAAATTATTCAAAAGGGCCTGCAGTAAGAGCACTAAGAGCACAATCAGATAAGCTAAGATATTCTCAACGCATGCGCAATGTTCTTTCAAGCGAAGAGCATTTAGATATAATAGAGAGCTATGTTAATCAAGTTATCGTAGAAAAAAATACTGTTAAAGGTGTAATATTAGAAAATGGTCAAACTTACTTATCAAAATCAGTTATTATAACAACAGGAACATACCTAAATAGCAAAGTATTAATTGGGCACACACAAAAAAGTCTTGGTCCAGATCAACAAAAACCTTCTTTAGGATTAAGTCCACAACTTAAAGCACTGGGATTTAGTTTAATGAGATTGAAAACCGGGACACCACCAAGAGTTCATAGTGGGAGCATTGATTTCACAAAAACCGAAAGACATGATGGTGATCAGCACATTAGACATTTTGAATTTTACTCCTCACATGCATATAGCATCAAAAAACAATATCCTTGCTATCTTACCTACACCAGTCCAAAAACACATCAAATTATTAAAGAAAATCTCAATAAATCAGCAATGTATAGTGGTGTGATCGAGGGTATAGGACCAAGGTATTGCCCATCTATTGAAGATAAGTTGGTACGCTTCCAAGATAAAGAAAGGCATCAAATTTTTTTAGAACCCGAAAGTGAAAATTCAAGTGATATTTATATTCAAGGATTTTCAACATCAATGCCTCACGAGATACAAGAAGAAATGGTGAGAAGTCTTCCGGGATTAGAGTGTGCTGTTATAACTAAATATGCATACGCAATTGAGTATGATGCCATAGATTCTCGTCAACTATGGCCAACACTCGAAGCTAAAAATATTGAGAATCTATATTTTGCGGGTCAAATAAACGGAACTAGTGGTTATGAAGAGGCTGCAAGTCAAGGGCTTATAGCGGGTATTAATGCTGTATTGAAGCTCAATAATCAGCCACCACTTATTTTGAAAAGAAATGAAGCATACATTGGTGTTCTAATTGATGATTTAGTAACAAAGGGGACTCTTGAACCGTATAGATTATTAACATCCCGCGCTGAATATAGACTACTTTTAAGGCATGACAATGCCGATGAAAGGCTTATGCACATAGGGTATGGTATAGGTTTGGTTCACCGGGAAAAATATAACAAGTATCTACAAAAGAAGAAATTAGTAAATGATTTAAAAGTGCTTATGAGTTCTTATTACATATTTCCAACGATAAAAAGCAATCAAATATTGGCAACCCTGTCCTCGTCACAACTTCAGGATAAACAAAGTTTTTATAACCTTTTAAAAAGACCTGAAATAGAGGCAAAGCACTTGGAATTATTTAATACTGATGTTAATTATGATAAAGATATATTTGAGCAAGTTGAGATAGATATAAAATATGAAGGATATATTAACAAAGCTAAAAAACAAGTAGAAAAAATGATGAGACAAGAACACATAAAAATAGATCAAAGTATTGATTATAAAACCATCAACAATTTAGCAACTGAGGCAAAAGAAAAACTTGATAGAATTAAACCATTAACACTCGGTCAAGCGGCAAGAATAAGCGGTGTTAACCCAAGTGACATCGCAATATTGAACGCGTACTTAAAAAGAAATAACCAATAGACCCAATTACTTATTAGGTTTATTGGTTATTTTAAAGAAAATAAATATATGTTAAAATGGTCTAAGGTGATAATGTGGTTGAAAAGTTTGATAATTTATTAAATACGTTAGGTTTAAAGCTTAGCCAAGAACAAAATCAACAGTTCGAGATTTATTATACATTGTTATTGGAATGGAACAAAAAAGTTAATTTGACCTCTATTGTAGATAAAGAAGATGTTTATTCAAAACATTTTTTTGACTCATTAACATTACTTAAAGCAGTGAAGTTTGATAATCAATCTATACTCGACGTCGGTAGTGGTGCAGGATTTCCTAGTATACCACTAAAAATAGTTTTTCCAGAGTTGAACATAAAGATTGTTGACTCATTAAAGAAACGCATTGATTTTCTTGAACACTTAGCTAAGAAATTGAACATTCGAATCGAACTAATCCATGGAAGAATTGAAAATCAAACTGAGTTTGATCACTTTGATATTGTTACAGCAAGAGCAGTAGCAAGTTTGCCGATACTTTGCGAACTATGCTTGCCTTTTGTTAAAGTAAATGGATATTTTTTAGCTATGAAGTCATCCAAGGCAGACACAGAACTAACTCAAAGTATCAAAGTAATTGAAATCCTCAATAGCAAATATGTAGAAACTATTAAGTTTAAGTTAGAAGCAGAGCAAAGAGCAATCATTAAAGTGATTAAAGAGGATTTAAACCCTCAAGGATATCCTAGAAAATACAATCAAATAAAAAATAAACCAATCGTTTAATTTAAGGGTGATCTCTACATGGACAGAAACGGTCATACTTTGCAAGGGCATTCTCAAAAAAGAATCAATGATTACAGTGAAAAAATCGAGTTGTCTCACTTGAAAAGAAAAACGTTATATGTTAACGCTATTTTGACGTTGTTTATATTTCCAGTGTTGTATCTATTGAACTTAATTGGTGCATCATTGGGTTTAATCTTTATTTACAGCGCTATGTTCCTATTCGTTATTATTGTCAATATTGCTTTTTACACATATAAAGATCATTTTAATAATTTAAAAATTTCAATGTACATAACTATTCTTGGAATATACATAATTATTACAAGTTTAATGATAGATATTGTTGCACCTAGTATATTTACATTACTCTTTTTTGCTTATGCGCTTGTTTATCTTTACCAAGACAAACAAGCAGCAATACTGAATAATTTGCTTTTGTTTGCATTAGGAAGCATGTTGATACTATTTTATCCTGAATCATTTAACATTACGACAAATCAAACAGGGAACATTATATATTTAATAACTTTTCTAGCAATTTTTGTTATTTTACTTATGTTATCATCAAGTGTTATCATTAATAGAAGGATTCACTTTTATCGAAAGGTGGCTCAAATTAAAGAAGAAGAGCTTAAAACAATTGATTTATTATTTGACTTACAAAAAAAACGTGATGGAAATCAATTGGATGACGAAAAGTATTATAAACAACTTAGTCAATTCACAGAAGCATTATCAAAACGCATTGGTATTGACAATGTCTTTGAAGAAAAAATAGATTTTCTAAAAGCCTTAAAATCTGAGAGAAAAAATAAAATCAGGTCAATTAATCAATCATATAGCGAAACTGATATCAATGAACTATTGCAACTTGCTTTAGATAAAAAACACAATCAAATCTCTTACACTTTGTTTAAGGCTAGCCAAAGCAACCATATTGAAATTGAGAGTAGTGAAGTCTACTCTGAAAAAAAATCGCCATCAATGAGGAGTATAGGGGATTCACGAGAGACAAAAGTAGTGCTTTTTGCCATTCTGTATATTTTGGCAAGAACTGATAGATACTTAGTAGAAAGTATGTCTAACGAAAAGTTTATGAAATTACTAACAGAATCAGATTTTCATCAACTTATTGAGCCAAAGATTTTGAAGATTTACTTAGAAAACTACGAGGTTTTTGACAAGATATTTAGTGAAGCCTTTGAGGATAAGGTGACACTATGAGAGAACTATTTTATAAAATTAAAAATAGTGAGTTGTTATCCCAAGCAGAGGTTCTAAGACTAAAAGTTACAGTAGTTTTGATATTTTTATTTATCTTTGGACTCTTAACAATACCTACAAGTATCTTTGAAAAACTATCCATTAATATAATAGTTTTTGTACCACTTTCATTCCTTTTATTATATGTTTTTACTCTTTTGTTTCTAATAGGGAACAAGGTAAGGTTAGCAATGCATTTAAGTATTTATAATTTCATTGGATTAACCGTATATTATGTTGGAGGGTCAAGTGAACTATATGGGTATCTAGTTATATTCATTACTTTGACAATCATTATCTTCTATCAAGATATTTATACATATTTAATCTATGGTGGTATTGTAACCCTTTACGGTATTTACTATTTATCTTTAAACATGGATGTTATGAGTGGAATGGGTATTATTAATTCGAGTGTGTCTCTCTCCATTTATCAGTTTAGTTTAGCGGGTTTCTACATTGTTTTTCTAATTCATTTTATACTTGCCGAAAGTTTTTACGAAAGTTTAAATAAGGAAAACCTTATAAGCGAGAAATACATTCAAAGATATACAGATATAATTTTAAAGTTAGATGCAGAAATTGAAGATAACCAAAATGAAGTGTATAATGATACTCAGTTAGAAAACGCTTTAAAAGGAATAAGTAAGTTTATTTATTCTTTTTGGGAAGATGATAGCTCAAAAATAGAAGAAGTAGTGGAGTTTTATCAATTTTTACACACACAAGATATTGCGAAAATACGAAATAGTAACGTTTTAACAGGAACAACAAAACAGTATATACAGGAGTTAGAAAAGTATCTTTTATACAAAAATAACCACTTAGCTTATCTATACTTCAAACTAGTTTCAAACAAACAGCTTTATGAAAGTTCCCAGATTAATAAATACTATGATAATATCTCTGATGTTTTTATCTCGCAAAGCAATAAAATATTTGCATTAGCTATTACTTACCTGTTTTTCGCACAAGAAAAAACACAGCTCGATAAATGGGGGAGGTTTAATGAGCGGTTAATGCATGAAGAAATTACCGAACTTATTAAATCAAAAAGATTTAGAAAATTCGTGAATTTTGAAGAGGTAAATTTTTACTTAAATAACATTGATTTGTTTGAAAGGTATTTAAGATAACACTCTGTTTCATAATCAGCTATTAAATTTAACGAGGTGTATTATGGGAAAAATATTAGCAATCAGCAATCAAAAAGGCGGCGTTGGAAAAACAACTACAAGTGTAAATCTAGCCAGTTCATTAGCATCGCTAGGGAAAAAGGTATTGTTGGTGGATATCGATCATCAAGCTAACGCCACAACATATATGGGGATTAATCGGGCCAACTTAAAATATACAGTTGCCGATATATTTTTGAATGATATAGAAGCCAAAGATATCATCGAGAATGTTAAATCTGTTTCAGTAGATATTCTGCCAGCCAGATTTGAACTTGCTACAATTGAAACATCGTTAATTTCTAAAGAAAACAAGGAATTTATTCTTTCTAATTCATTAGATAAGATTAAAGGTGATTACGATTTTATATTGATTGATTGTCCACCATCATTAGGAATAATAACCATTAATGCTTTGATGGCAGCAGATGCGGTTCTTATCCCTGTTCAATGTGAGTTTTTAGCAATGGATGGTTTAACACAGCTATTAAATACCATTAGACTAATTCAGACGAAGCAAAGGCATAACAAAAAGACATTAACGATAGAAGGTGTTTTATTGACGATGCTTGATACCAGAAGTAATATTGGTTATGAGGTAATTAGTGAAGTTAAAACATATTTTGGAGAGAAAGTGTTCCACACTATAATACCCAGAAACGTGAAAGTTTCCGTTGCACCGAGTTATGGACTTCCTGTAACTGAATTTTCACCAAAATCCAAAGGTTCATTAAGCTATCATAGCTTGGCTAAAGAGGTGTTAGAAAATAATGAAGGCAAATAAAACATTGGGGAGAAGTATTACTGATTTAATCGAAGAGAACAACACTTTTGTTAAAGAAAATGAAGAAGTATTGGATATTAAAATTGTCATGATTAAACCGAACCCAGAACAACCGAGAGTTAATTTTGATCATTCATCATTGAAGGAGTTGGCTAACTCAATAAAAGAACACGGAGTTTTGCAACCCGTTATCGTGAAACCTTCAAACAATGGGTATACACTGGTTGCCGGCGAAAGAAGAGTAAGAGCATCTAAAATAGCTGGAAGATTAACAGTTCCAGCTATAGTTAGAGATTATAACTCAATATATCTTACAGAGTTAGCAATCATGGAGAATCTTCATAGAGAAGATTTAACACCTATAGAAGAAGCTATAGCTTATGAGAAAGCGATTAAAAATCTAGGGCTAACTCAATCTGAACTTGGCAAAAAGATTGGTAAAAGTAGATCTTATATAACGAACATGATTGGTTTACTCAATCTTCCAATGTCGGTGATTGAAGATGTAAATAACGGAAAAATTAGTATGGGTCATGCAAGGGTATTAAGTAAGTTGCAAAACACTAATACAATTACAAATTTGGCTCAAAAAATAAAAGACCAAGGAATAACTGTAAGGAAAACAGAAGAGTTAGCTAAAACAATCGAAAAGAAGAACAAAATTATTAGAAAAACTGAAACAACAAACCATAACCAATTAATGGTTGAGGCATATTTGAAAAAAAAGCTAAATAGCGATTTTATTGTAGAAATCAAAAATAAACATTTGGTACTAAAGTTTAGTTCCAATGCTGATTTTAACAAGTTTATTAAAAAAATTGATGTTGATTCGTAATAGTTATGAAAAAATACAATGTAGGAGATATAATAGAAACTAGAAAAGCCCACCCATGCGGAGCGAATAGATGGACGGTGGTTCGATTTGGGGCTGATGTAAAAATTCAATGTGTTAAATGTAAAAGAATTGTAATGATAGATAGAACCAAGTTTTACAAAAGTATTAAGAGTGAAAAGGCTAAAATATAAAGATATGATTGGAGGAAATCTATTTTTAATAGATACAAGTTATGCATAAATTAATAGAGGAAATAATAATATTTAGAAATGATAGGGGATGGGAGAAGAACGATAGTCCAGAGAGTTTAGCGAAGTCTATAGTGATTGAATCCGCTGAGTTGCTCGCAAATTTTCAATGGGGAAAATCTTCTTACAGTGAACAAAATGTAAAAGAAGAAATTGCAGACATATTAATATACACTTTAGCTATGGCACATGACTTAGGATTAAATATAGAAGAGATAATTTATGAAAAAATGAATAAAAATGCTTTAAAATATCCTGCGCAAAAATAGTCTTGCAATTTATGTTTTCATATATTATAATCGATATTGCACGTGATTCGGAGGGGTAGCGAAGTGGTTAAACGCGGCAGACTGTAAATCTGCTCCTTAGGGTTCGGCGGTTCAAATCCGTCCCCCTCCACCATTTTGGGCTATGGCCAAGTGGTTAAGGCATCGGACTTTGACTCCGACACCGGTGGTTCGAATCCACCTAGCCCAGCCATATTCAATGACAAAAATATTAAGCTATTTGTTGACATCCCAAAACAAAAGTAGTAGAATATAAATCGCACTTAAATTTCATTAATGGTGAGGGCCTGTAGCTCAGGTGGTTAGAGCGCACGCCTGATAAGCGTGAGGTCGATGGTTCGAGTCCATTCAGGCCCACCATTTTGGGGCCTTAGCTCAGCTGGGAGAGCGCCTGCTTTGCACGC
>SKFU01000095.1 GCA_007117835.1 Candidatus Izemoplasma sp.
ACACATGATGATATTCTTCAAATGAAAGTTTTTTTTCGTACCGAATCAGCTCAATCAACGAGCGTTCTAAATCATATACTCTTATTTGAACACAATCTATTGTCTTTGATTCAACGCCAATCAAATGATAATTATTAGACATGAAGATCTGCTTTACCTCAGAAAAACTAATTGGATAAGCGCTCCTTGGTGTTGCTACATATGTGTATTCAGGTATATAGTCCGTTACACCATGCAATTGAAAGGCAGATTGCAATGTTAAAACGGTGTCACCTCTTTTAAGAAACAGTTCCGGTAAATCAAATAAAACATCACCATCAGAGTATAGTCCAGGTTTTACTTTTTTTATTTCCTTGCGTTTTAGTGCTTTTTTAATTTGATAGTCACTTTTATAGCGTTTTATCATTTCTTTATAAGTATAGAACATTGTTAACAATCCAATTTACTAACCTTCTAAATCCAGCATATCTCTTACCTTTATAATACTCACTATAATGTATAATTTCTTCTTTTTTTAATCCTTGGCTCTTTATAATCTCTTGTAACTGACTTTTTGATTTCCCTATATTGTAATCACGATGCACCATATTCCTTTAAATAAAGCCCCTTTCATCACGAGTGATGAAAGGGGCTTTATGAACTGTCTTATTATAAATCAAACTTATCAAAGAATACGTTTTCTGTTTTAATGTCGTGTTTCTTTAACACATTGGTACAGGCATTAATCATGCCTGGTGAACCACAAAGATACGCTTCAGCCTCGGATAAATCACCCGTATGTCGATCAACGACATCGGTGATTAAACCGACTTCACCTTGCCAATTGTCCTCAGGCAAAGGCTCTGATAAGGCTGGAATGTATTCAAAATTCGGAAATTCTTTGGCTAAAGCTTCAAACGCTTCGGTGTAGTATAAATCACGTTTAGAGCGTGCTCCAAAAAAGTACTTCACTTTTCTTGGCATACCCAAATCCTTCAAGCGGTACATAATCGAACGGATTGGTGCTTTCCCTGAACCCCCTGCAATACAAATCATATCGCGGTTGGTTTCTTCTCTTAAGTAGAAATCACCAAACGGTCCTGTGAGAATAATTTTATCTTTAGTTTCTAAGGCCTTATGGACAAACGTGGTGGCTTGTCCTTTAGGTACAAGTCTAACAATAAACTCAATATGATCGGTTTCTTTCGGGTCTGAGGCGATGGAATACGCACGAATGACATCAAGCCCTGGTACGCGAAGTTGCGCGTATTGACCAGGTTTAAAAATCATTTCACTCGGCTCAATGAACTTAAAATCAACCAGTTTAATATCATAGGTCAGTGTCTCAACATTAACAACACGTGCTTGATAGGCTTGCGCTGTTAATAACCCATCGGGAATGGCAATGTCCATATCTTGTCGAACTTTAATTTGACATGATAGGCGCACATTTCTTTGACGTTCATCTTCGGATAAGAATGGTTCTTCTGTTGGTTTAATCTCACCATCGGAATTCAGCCATTGAAACTTACAAAACCCACAAGTCGCTTTTCCACCGCACGCCGATGGGATAAATATTTTGTTGTCTGAAAGTATATTGAGTAATGTGTCATCAGTGTTCACAGGTATCTTCGTATCTTTATTGATGGTGATGGTACGTTCTTGCCCACCACCTAAGATTTTGTCTGCAGCAATCAATAAAAGTGCAATGATTAATAAGACACCCAGTAAAATGATTGGTACAAAAATCAGTTCGGTCATGATGAGCCTCCTCTTTTATTGAATGCTTGCCAAACCGGTAAATCCGATAAACGCAAGGGATAAAATACCTAAAACGATAAAGACAATGCCCTTACCTGCAAGGCCTTTAGGTAAATCTGAATGGGCTTTAATTTTTTCTCGTACGCCCGCCACTAAAATAATCGCAACCATCCAACCGACGCTTGAACCAAATGAGAACGCGGCAGTTTGGAAAAAGTTATATGAGCGGTTAACAAAAAATAATGAAACCCCTAAAACCACACAGTTTACGGTAATCAGTGGTAAGAAAATACCGAAGGCATTGTATAGTTTTGGTATGAATTTTTCTAAGAACATTTCTAAAAACTGTACGGTTGCAGCAATCGTAATAATAAATACAAGCAAACTTAACTGTGTGGTGTTAGTACGCTGAAGCAACACGTATATCGGGTAGTTAATAATTCCTGTGAGTGTGACCACAAAAACAACCGCTAAACCCATCCCTTTGGCATTTTTAATGTTGGTCGATATGGCAATTAAAGGACACATCCCTAAAATATATGCTAAGGCAATATTATGATTTAAAATCGAGCCAATAAATATCTCTAAATAGTTCATAGGATCCATCCTTTCTTATGAAAACTCATAATTCTTTGTGACATCACGGATTAACCAAATAAACAATCCTAAAACAAAAAATCCACCCGGTGCAATCGCCATCACTGTCCATGTAGGAAAGCTGTCTGGCAAGATTTGATAATTAAGAATTGTCCCAAACGCTAAAAGCTCACGCACCGCAGAAATTGAAACAATGACATACATGTATCCTAGACCGTTCGCAAACCCATCTACCAACGTGTAACGCACAGGGTTTTTAACCGCAAACGCTTCGGCGCGGCCCATGACAATACAGTTAGTAATGATCAATCCTAAGTACGGTCCAAGCGCTGCGGCGATGGCAGGAAAAAACGCATCAATAAACATTTGAAAAGCAATCACGAATGATGAAATAATAACCATGTAGGTAACCATTCTAACTTTAGACGGAATAAAGCGTCGAATCAATGAGACGGTTGCGGAACTGGCCATAATCACGAACGTTACACCAATCCCCATAGCAATCGCATTGTCAACTTTATTCGTGATGGCTAAGGCAGAACAAATCCCTAAAACCGCAACCACGATTGGGTTGTTTTTAGACAGACCATCTTTTGATATGTTATACCATTTGGTATATTTTAAACGAATCAGTTTCATGTTAGTCACGCATCCTTTCATCCCACGCAGCACGGTGTACACTATAGGCTTCATTTAAGATGATTTCAAAACGTTCAGAGGTTCGTGTCCCACCAGTAATCGCATCAACCTCATTGGGGTCGTCAGGGTTTGCATTACGCAATATGCGAATCGATGGCGCTATCTGTGCGCCTTCATATTTTGCCAAGTACGCCGGTTCTTCAATCACGCCACCAAGACCTGGTGTTTCTTCTTGTTGCAAGATTGCGATTGAGCGAATCGTCGTGAAATCAGACTCTAAGGTTAAGACCCCTTCAATCGGACCCCAAACACCATTGCCAACAAACTCAAAACTGACAGCGCCACTAGAACTATCAACGAAAAAGACTAAGTCATTAATTTCAATTGTCTCAATGTTCTCATCAAACACTTGATTCACATTCTCTGTTGAAAAGTTTGTGATTCCATAAGCATTTAATACTGTCGATTGAACTTGGAATGCTGCAAGTGCTTTAATACGCTCTGCAGTGAGTAAATCCATACCGACAAGTAACGCTGAGGTCAGTGTGCCTAAAATTGTCACAAAAACGATGATACGGATATATTCTTTCATGCGAAACTCTCCTTTTCATCGGTTTTTTGTAAATAATGATCGATGAGTGGCGCAACCGCATTCATAATAATAACCGCAAAGATAATTCCTTCTGGGAACGCAGCCATATTTCGGATTAACACCGTAATAAGTCCAATACCCACCGCATAAATGATTTTACCGTTTTTATTGAGCGGTGCCGTGACAGGATCAGTCGCAACAAAGAACGCACCAAACATTAATCCCCCCACAAAGAGCGAAATCAACGGTTCAACAGCAAACGTTGATGGAAAAGCCAAGTGACCAATCGCAGTAAACACAAACACAGATAAAATCGTAAATGTTGGAATACGCCAATCGGCAATCTTTAAAACAATTAAAGCAATACCAAGAACAATAATCCCTAAACGGAATGTTTCGCCAAGTGTGCCCGGTACATTCCCAAGGAGTAATTCCCAAATCGTGAAATCACTGGCATTACCCGCATTCAAATTTATCAGTGGGGTTGCCGATGAAATCGCATCAGTTCTCGGATTAAGCCACTGTGTGGCCATTTGTGCAGGAAACGAAATAATCACAAACAAATACCCTACTGCGGCTGGATTAAAAATGTTTCTTCCAAGACCACCGAAAATTGCCTTCCCGAAAAACACACCAAAGCCTGAGGCGATTAAGACAAGCCATAGTGGTGCCGTCGGTGGCATCAATAACGCAATCATCAACGGTGTCACTAAGATGCCATGATCTAGTGGACGTTTTCTAATTTTTGAAAATGCAACCTCGATTACTATCGCAATCGCTATGGACACAAGCGTTAAATAAATGACTTGCATGCCAAAAATATACGTTGCGACACCCAAAAGCACCATTAAAAAAGCGACCAGAATACGCAATTTTTCTTTTGTAATGACTGCTGGGTTGAAAGATGGTTTTTGTTGGTCCATAAAGTACCACTTCCTTCTATGTATTCAATCCATAATTTATTTTATTATAGCATAAATCAAAATCAGTCACTGTAAATTCTATAAGGTTTACAAATAAATTGCTATTTGTAAACTTATTTATAATTATTGCCATGCTTTTTCATAAAGCACTGGGATAAATCACAATCTTTGTGTACACTATAATTACAATACATGAGGAGCTGAAAACATGAAAAAGATTCTAATCATTGGATTTGCAATCATTATGATTGGTATCGCAGGATTTTTAATGCTGAGACAACGCATTACTAATGATGTGCTTGTTTTACACGACGATTTAGTGACGACACAAACAGTATCTTTTGCGGTCGGTCATGACTTTAAGTTTAGTGCACTGTATGATCCATTCGCTGAGTTTGATCCACAGCTTTACCATACTGTGCAAAAAGTCCGTTTAGATTCAGCGCTTACCCAAGAGTATTTGGTTTGGGTAGACGTTAAAAACATTGTGATTGGCGATCAAAAAGCATCGCAGCTACTTGATATCACCGTACTTTGTGATGATAAACCACTGTTTGAACACTGTTTGTTAAGTGCCAATCAAGACCAAACATTAAGCATAACCATTGATTTTCAAACGTACCAGTTGGATGAACACTGGTTTGACATTGAACAGCACGGGTTACGTTTTGAACTGATGTTTACACTTTACCCAAAAGACACATTAACCCAAACACTGCAAACAGCCTATCAATCCAGTGAAGACCTATTAAGAGTATACACCGAGTTTGGGCATGACCCAAGCCGTGAGATGATTATTAATTACCATGCCAACCATGGCCCACTCGGTGTAATTGAGTACCGTGAACTTGGGACAAATATTTGGCAAGAAAGTTTGTCAGAATCCTTTGTTTTTCCTTTTAAGGAAGAACGTATCTACCGAACGCGTTTACAAAACTTAACGCCTGATACAACCTATGAATTTCAAATCAACGATGCCCATAAAACATACCGATTTAAAACCATGCCACTGCACTTAGACCGTGAGATTAAAATTGTCTTTACTGGTGATTCTCGTAGTTTTAATGACTGGTTTTATGATTTAAACGATGTCATTTATAACCAGCAACCCGATTTAGTCGTGGGCACTGGCGATTATGTGGCTTGCGAAGGTATTTTAAGTGCGTTTAATTCCAATCTATGGGTACATTTTTTGGATGCGTTAAACGATGCCTGGATTGATGATGACGGGCTAATTATTCCTTTTATGCCAGGGTTTGGAAATCATGAAGCTGATTCAGGTTGGTCAGGGTCTTTGTACCGTGATAAAGCGTATTTACCTCTACTATTCTCATTCCCGAATCAAGCGGATTATCCGCGTGAAGCAAGTGGCTTTGGCTATATTCAGTTTGGCGATTATTTCACCTTAATATTACTGGACAGTTATCACACCAATGACATTGAACCCCAAACCACGTGGCTTTTAGACATGCAGTCGGTGTTTCAAGAAACCACACATATCGTGCCTGTTTATCATAGTGCAGTATTCCCAAGTCGTAAACCGTTTAATGTGAGTTATAAAAATGCAATTCGTCATCAATGGTTACCAATATTTCAAGAACTTGGGGTACGTGTGGTGATGGAATCATGCGATCATACGTACAAAAAAACATTTCCAATTTGGTTTGATGATGCCAATCCAGATGGTGTTATTCATCCAGATGGAATGATTTTCTTAGGTGATGGTGGGTGGGGTGCCCCATTAAGAACGGTGTTGTTAGAAAATGAGGGTCAGTTTGATTATGACCGTATCAGTGATACGCATTGGTGGATTGAAGATGCCGCAGGCCTTGATCACAATATCGATAACTCTAAGCACATTCATATGGTCACCTTAAGAACACACAGTATTTTTATCGAGAGCATCAACTTCTTAGGTACCGTGTTTGATGCGTTTGAGATGGATTTAAACGATTAAAAAGACTTTCATTTTTTGAAAGTCTTTTTCAATAATATATCGACGCCAATAATTGATTCATTGCTTTGTCACCAAGTAATGTCTTTGTGATCATTGCAGCAAACTCAACCGTAGAACCGGCTGCTCTTGCGGTAATAATCTGCCCGTCTTTAACCACTTTTTGATCGGCTAAGTAGCGTCCGAGTGGCATGTCACGTTCACTGCCGGGGTAACAGGTAAACGCTTTGTCATCAAGGAGTCTAGCTTGCCCTAAAAAGCGTGGCCCTGCACAAATTGCCGCAACGATTTTTCCGGCATCATACATCGATTTAGCCAAAGCTTTGATTGTGTGATCACTGTCAACGGTTTGGCCCACATAAGGCCCCCCAGGAATCACTAAGAAGTCATAGTCTAAAGGGTTGATTTCAGACAATTGGTAATCTGAAACCACCACTTGTTGGTAGGCTGTTTGAATCGTTTTATCCCCACGAATAACCACAGAATCTAGCGATAAACCCGCACGTTTTAACAGGGCACGTGTGGTGATGGCCTCACCATCTTCCATCGCTGAGGCAAAGATAATAATGCCTTTCATCGATCCGAGGCGTTTTCATTGTCTGGGAAAAACAAGGTATTAACAATCGGGATTAACAAAAACACAAGCCATCCCGGATGGGCCATATTGTACTGAAGTGTCAGCACAAGAAAAACAGCCAAAGCGATAAATGGCACCAACTTCTTAATTGTGAGTGTCCAGTTATCCGCAAACAGCGCATGTGACAGTGGAATCAATAAAAACACAAGTAATCCGATCACCCAAAAACCTTGGGTGAACCCTAATAGTAAATAAATAAATACCGCAATCATCGGTGTTGCATCATGTAGTCTTTGGTGCATAAAATCACTTCCTTTCATACTTATTGTACATGAAACAGCCGCATTATTGCAAGGTCCATTCGCTTTCAATACCAGATGTGTTATAATATAGATAGATTCAACACTTTGGAGGTGTTATCTATGGCACGTTATGAAAGTCCAAGTTATACGGTCTTAAAATCAGATGGTCCATTCGAGTTAAGAGCCTACGATGCGTTTTCAACCAGTGCCTATATTGGTGATGACTTATCGGGAAAAAGTGGTTTTCCGGTGTTGTTTAATTACATCAGTGGACGCAATGAAACCAAACAAAAGATTTCGATGACAATTCCGGTCATTAACGATTTTTCATTATCGCAAGGATCAATGGAATTCGTAATTCCACCCAGTTTTCATAAAGAAGGTATCCCTAAACCTGTCGATGAGCGCTTAACGATCAAACACTATGAACCACACAAAGCTGTCGCAGTGCGTTTTTCTGGGCGTATTAACGACAAAAAGATTGAATCATACACAGACAAACTTAAAGCCTGGTGTGAAACAAACAATATCCAAACCAAAGGGATGGTACGTTTACAACGTTTCAATTCACCGTTTTCACTGCCGTGTTTAAGACACAATGAAATTGTCATGATGACTGACTAAAAAGTCATCATGACTTTTTTTTATGCATGGTAAACTATTGTGCACCGCACGGTATGGTATAATGCGTAATCATTGAGGGAAAGAAGTGAACTAAAATGAACAATAAAAATCAGTTAAAACAATCCATTGGTCTTTTTTCTGGCATTGCCATTCTGACAGGAATTATGGTTGGTTCTGGAATATTCTTTATTGGTGCATTGGTGCTTTTACGCACTGATTTTTCAATCGGGTTATCGCTTTTAATATGGGTTATTGGTGGTCTTATTACGCTATTATATGCTTTGATATACGCTGAGCTTGGCGCATCCATGCCAGAAGCTGGTGGGTATTATGTGTACCTCAAGAAAGCCTATGGGAAACCTGTTGCCTTCATGAGTGGTTTTGCCAATTTTATGATTATAAGTAGTGCGTCTATTGCCGTACTCGCAACGGTATTTCCAGTCATCTTAAACAACATCATCGGATTTTTATTTGGGGTGATGTTTTCTGATGTGATGGCACTGTTAATTGCCATCACCTTAATTATTGTATTGAGTATTCTTAACTTTTTAAATGTCAAGCTCAGTACGCTAGTCCTTAAGATCATTATGATTGCTAAAGCAATTCCAATCATCACGATTTTAGTGTTGGGGTTGGCACTGGGTAATCAACCGATAGATTTTTCTTTAAACGTGCAAAACATTTCATTCTTTTCACTTTTATCGCTGATTGGGTTTGCCGTGATTGCAACGTTTTGGGCGTATGAAGGTTGGACGAACTTAAACAATGTGGCTGGTGAAATCAAAAAGCCTGGGCTAAATTTGCCATTAGCATTAATCATCACTGTGGTTTCTGTGACTGTGCTTTATACACTTTACAATCTGTCGCTGTTTCGTGTCTTATCCCTGGCTGAAATGCAATCATTAATCACTTCTGGTGATGTTTTCTTAGGCATCAGTGCCGCCGCCAATATTTTGGGCAGTGCCGGCGTGTTTTTGGTCATGTTGACAATGTTGATTTCCGTGTTTGGCGCATTAAACGGCACGATTATGACCTTCCCAAGAGTTTACTACGCGATGAGTCGTGACGGGTTGTTGTTTGAACGTTTTAAACAAGTTCATCCACGTTATCACACCCCGTATTATGCCATCATCGGTTCTGGACTGATGGCAATTATTTTATCAATTGTTGAGTTTTTTGTCACAAATGGGCTTGACACATTAATATCTTTGGTTGCTTTTGGGGCATTATTTTTTAATACCTTAATCTTTATTAGCATCTTTATTTTTAGACGTAAAGAACCTGCCTTACCTAGACCGTACAAGGTCTGGGGTTATCCTTACTTACCAGCACTCACAATTATCATTACGGTTTTACTGTTACTTTCTACATTCATTGAAGCCATTGTGCCTTCATTGATTGGCACAGGAATCATTTTACTTGGATTACCGCTTTATGCCATCATTAGGCCACGTGCATAAAAAAAGCCCTTGTTAAAAGGCTTTTTTTATGCGCTGAGGTCGAATCAATACCCGTATTAATGCAATGACCATCAGCAAAACACTCACCGTTAATGTTAACCACTTTAACAGTGTCATTACACCAGCAATATGTGGTAAAATCATCACCGGCTCAGGGTATCTAAAAAACACAATCGATACCGCCAAATTTTCTAAGTAATCAAACCCAATGGTAAGTAGTGGAATCCAAGCAAAATATTTAACATATCGCGTATTTCTAAAACCCATGATAATGACTGAGGCAAAAAACAAACCATAGATAAGAGGAAACACAACATCAAATCTTAATCGACTAATTATGTAATAGTTTCTACCAATCTGACCATAGTTGTCAGCCATCTCAAGTAAGGCAGCTTTGGTATAATAAAGACTGGTGTCTGGACTGATTTGTGAACCGACAATGTCTGAAAGTAACCGTGCTTCATGCGGTAAGATTAACACCATAAATAAAACCAACATAATACCCAAAACACTGACCGTCTTCCAGGTCATTTTATCAATCAATGCATTCATTGTTGGGACTCAATCTCTTCGAGAATCGATTTCATTAGCTGTGGTCTATCTGTCATAATGCCATCGACATCACGACCAATTAAGTAGCGCATATCATCAGGGTCATTGATGGTCCAGTAGTTAACTGCAATGTTGTGACGGCGAGCGGTTTGAATCACCGAATTGGTGGTTAAGCTTAAGTTCATCTGACGCATAGGCAGTTCAAACGAGGTCGCGGGTGAGGCAAAAAACAAAGTCATGCGTAAGTGCTGAAGCACATAAAACCTTAACAATGAATGTTCTTGTGCTGAAAACAACAGTTGTGGGTGGGTCGTTTCTTTTAATCTAACATACTGTTCATAAATGTCTTGATGAAATGAGCCAACAGCAATGCGTGCATACGTGTTGTAGTCCTCATCCAAGCGATCAAACAGTTCAATCATTGCGGTGACCGCACGGGCACCAACGTCTCTTGTTTGTTTAATCTCAACAATGATTCTTGTGTTGGGAAACGCAATGATTAGTTCTTCTAATGTTGTGACTAAAAACTTAGTTTCATGACGGGGATAAACGCCCTCAGGGTACGTCACATCGTGTGGTGTGACGTGCTCACCTTTGTAATTGGTATAACGATTTAAAGTCCCTGTCACGTTGAAACCATTGGCGCGCGGCTCAATCGGATTTTCATAACCAAAATCAATTTGGTCTGCGACCAAATCACTGTAATTAATCTCAGAAACGGTCGCATACTGAAGTGTTGTTTTACGATCGAGTGTACGGTCGTGTGTTAAAATCAACACACCATCTTGAGTTAATGCAACATCCGTTTCTAAAATAATGTTTGCATCGACACTATAGGCGTTGTAATACGCTTCTAAGGTGTTGTCAGGAAACTCATGGTTCCCACCGCCATGGGCAATGATGTGTGGTAAGGCCCCGGGTTCTTTTCTAAAAGGGTTGGTATCGATTGCTTGTGGTCTAGGCCATAATGCTAAAATCCCCCAGGTAATCAATAATACAATGAGTGTTGTTAAAAGTATTTTTTTCATGCGTTCAACCGTCCAATCATTGGTATTTTATGGCAGTAGTACTTAATGCCTTCTAAGATAAGTGCACTAATAATAAAGCCACTTAAAATAAGTAAACTATAAAGGGTTACCGTCAACACGCCGTATTGATCAATATCCATAAAGAAGTATGGAAAGCGTGACACGGTTTCATCAATGATATAGCGACCACCGAGTGATTGATAACCGATAACATAAAACATATATGCTATCGGAAAAACTACCACAGAAAAAAGACGGGTGATGCGTAACCGGTTTTTTGGTGTTAACAACACGTAGTCAATAATCATTAACCATGGCGTAATATAATGCACAAACAAATCATTGAGTGTGTATAGCGGATAATTTATATCAAGGTCAATTAAAACAGGCACAAGCAAGAAGTGATAAACCAAAAACGTGATGGTGATCCCGACCGTCGCAATGAAGTGCAGTGTATTAAAAGTGGATGTTTTACGGTGATTTTTACGTAACATTAAACCCCACAATAATACCACAAATAAATTGCTTTGCATGGTGTAATAAGAAAAAAGTTGCACCAATCGCTCAGTATGCATTATGTGTAAAACAATCCCCGTTAAACCGAGAACAAAAAAACACGCCCGTATGGTTTTAATCATTGTCATCCCTCATCTAAATCGTCTTAACATTAGTTTATATTTATTGTATCACATCTGCAAGAAAACAAAGAAAAAAAGCACCGAAGTGCTTTTTAAACTGAAATTACTTGGTGCTCAATAAGCACATTTTTAATGGCTTCATGCACCACCTCAGGATTGTCTCCGTTGACTTCAATTTCGATTTTAGACTGTGAGGGTATCCCAAGACTCATGACAATCATTATTGATTTTAATGTAACTTTTTTATCGTTAAAAATAATGAATGAATCGTTGGGGTATTTTTGGGCAACTTGGACCATTACTGTGGCTGGTCGGGCATGTAGGCCAACGGGGTCACTAATGATATAGGATACTTTCATATTAAATCACTTCTTCTTTCGCAAAATGTTTTAACAAAAACTGCTCGGCCTCTAAGTGCCATAAGTTATTGTGTTTTGCACAAATCGCAGCGAGTGTTTCAAATTTTGGATCGATATTTTTTAGCGTCGCCAAATCTTCAATCGCTGTTAAAGGCATTGTAACATGCGTGTAAATGAGCTTTTTACCACCCGGTATGTTTGGTAAGTTTAAAATTGTATCAACCACAGCATCAAGTCCCCCAATATGAGTTACCATGACTGCTGGATTGATTTTGCGTGCTGCGGTCATTTGTAGAGACTCAATCATATCATCGGTGTTACCACCGGTTGAGCCAATGATTTTAGTGGCCCCATAATGAATGTTGTAAAGATTGATTTTAGCGCTAAACTGATCATCTGTTGGTCCAGCAAAGAAGTTTAATGTACCATCTTTACCCAAAATTTGATCGCCTTGTTCGGCCAGTTGAACAACCGGCACAAAAACAAACACATCATCAAACCCTTTGCCGTCAGTAAAACTTTTAAGGTAAGTCGTTTGATCAGCTTCACGGGTTGGGTTAACATAATATAAATCAACCCCGTGTTTTTTTGCTTCTTCGACAGTAAGTACTTCTGCGGCACGATTTAAACGTTCATCAGAAATATCGGTGACCACAATTGTGCGCGGTTTTATGTCACGGTGAATGGCATAATCAATCGCCCCCATACCCATTGGACCACAACCACCAAGGATGGCTAAAGTGCCGCCTTTTTTAATGTCCATCACATGGGTGTATGTGCTAGGTATGGTGTGATAGGCTGCATGAAATGCACCAATCACACAGCTCATTGGTTCAGCCAATGAGGCTTCGAAAAATGCTTCGCCCTCATATTTAATTAGACAATTGATTTCCATGACTTCTTTAGGAATAATCGCATAAGTCATGTTGCCGCCATAGTAACGGAATGAGTACCCTGGTGAATCCATGCTGCCTTTATAGTTTAAGGCTGGTTGAATGGCAAATTTATCACCCGGTGCAAATTGATCTTGCCAGTGTTTACCCACTTTGAGTATCACACCTGAAAACTCGTGTCCCATCACCACTGGGTTTTCCTTAATGTCATTGGGTACACGTTTGTGTGCAGTACCTAAACTCACGGCTTTATAGGTTGACATACATTTTGAATTGGTCACAATTTTGACAAGAATTTCTTCTTCGGTCATTTCTGGTAATTCAAAGGTATCTAAACTGAGTTCTTTAGCGCCATAAAGGCGTACAGCTTTTGTTTTCATATTATCTCACTTTCCTTATCTGAATGTTTTTATAACAATAATCAATCATTGCTTGTGTGCCAGGTTTTGTGCCTTCAGTCATCACCGCTGCGGTAGCCATGGCGCTTGCAGTATGCAGCATTTCATCCAAAGTGAACGCTTTTTCAAGACCATAGGCAATCCCTGCCACAAACGCATCACCTGCACCAACAGTGCTTTTAACTGGGACTTTAAACGGTACTTGATAAAATATATGATCAGCGCTAACCGCATAAGCACCTTGATCCCCGCAGGAAATGAATACGTAAGGGACTTGTGTTTTCGCAAGATGACTTGCGTATTCAAGCATCTCTTCATCGCTTTTAAAGGTTTGATTCGCTAAGAGTTCAAGTTCGTAACGGTTGGGTTTAATCGCGGTTGGTTTCGCTTTTATCGCAGCTTCTAGCGG
>SKFU01000089.1 GCA_007117835.1 Candidatus Izemoplasma sp.
CTCCCAACGATGGGGGTAAACATAAATACCTCAGATATTAAAATGGGTAAAAACATGAAGGTAATGCCGATGGCGGCTTGTAAAAACACACTTAAGCTCGGAAAAGCTTGGTGATATAAAGCAAATATAAACGGCACTAAAAACAACATTGTCACAATAATCGCAATGCCAATGCGACCCAAACGGTGCATTGAGCGGTTAAAACTTTCAGGTGTATGTTTCATGATCCAAACCACCCCGTCCACAAAATTGAACTGGCCATACCGCCAATCAACGCAATGGCTAAAATAAAATCTTTAAGCCAGGTGACTTTAAATTTAATCACGACAAGGCCAAGTAAGACCGTGATGATTAAACTGGTTAAAAACGTCAGTACGACATCGAGTCCCATTGTAAAAACAGCAGGTAAGAACGTGGCAAGCAAACCAATCATAAAGCATTCTAAGGCAACGATACCAAATGATTGTTTGTTTTTCCCAAGGCTAATCGCACCACGATGTATTTTTTCGCCAAAAAAGAAAAGCACAATCAATCCTGATACGGCACCAACAGTCATCACAAACATAATCGTCACAAAACCGCTTAACCCCATACTTGAGAGTTGGGATAGTTGCACCCCCATCGAGGCAGCAGCCGTTTCTGCGGCCATCAATTCATAGGTAATTGAACCAACAACGGATAATCTAAGCCATGGCCAGGCATTGCCAAGCGCACCAGCAAGGGCAAATAGTCCCATCATAACAGCTAAAGATGGCACGATGGATGCGATAATGGTTGATTTAATCACACGCAATAAGTCCGCTTTTGTAAAGCCGAGCTCTAAGGCACGTTGATACGCTTTAATTGCAAACAACACCGCAAACAACATGACCGTCATAATGACAATGCCAACCATGATGTAAAGCAGTGGGGCATTAATGACTTGATTCAGCATGGTCTCACTCCTTATTCACTTTTTCTTTATTGTACATCATTTTAGGTAAATAAGGTGCACACATCGTGATTACGATTTGTGCACCTTATTTCTAATAGTTATTATTTAGACGGTTGAATAAAGTAAATAACTAAGATAATCCATCCAACAAGTGGGATTAGCCCCAACAATAACAGCAATGGGTTTTTGTCAATGTCTCGCATACGGCGGATTGCCATGGCGATTGCTGGGACAATAATGACAAGCCCGTAAAGCCAAACTATAAAACCAAAAACAAAGCCTAAAACAGGCACGTTACTAAAAATCATTGATACGATTGATAATAAAAGCGCCACAATAAAATGTCCGAGCACCGCATACCAAAATGGATGCAGTTTTGTTTTACCTTGAAAATCACTCCACTCTTTAAGCATTGCAATGTAATTCACTTTAATTAATTCTAACATCAGTAACAACTCTCCCTTGTTTTTTTATATTACTTTATTTTTATTTATTATACCTTATTTTTTCATTATCGCAAAGCTTAAATGACACAATTACGTCCTTTTGCTTTAGCTTGATATAGGTAAGTATCCGCGCGTTGAATAAGTGTATCTAAGTCATCGGTGGTATCAACCGATGTCACGCCGATACTTGCGGTCAACGTTGTGTTGTCTTGATCGTGTAAAGTCACGATTTGAGCACGCATGGTTTCAGCCAAATTTCTTGCGGCTTCTACGGATGTGTTTTCAAGTAATACAACAAATTCTTCACCACCCCAACGGGCGACAGTACCCACATCTGAAACAAGACTTTGAATCGTTTGTGCCACCGCAATTAAAACCCGATCACCGTAGGCATGCCCATGTGTGTCATTCATGGTTTTAAAGTGATCTAAATCTAAAATCATTAATGCAAACGGTTGATTGCTTTTATGGTATTGATCAAATGCTTTGTTTAAGATTTGCATAAAATAACGACGGTTATATGTTTGCGTTAAGGGATCGATTCTTGATTGTACTTTATAGATCATGCGGGTATTTAGGTAATACACCCCACCGAAACTTAAGATGAGAAAGAAAAAACTCATCGCCACAACAGTCACTCGGTGATTATTAATGAAATTTGCATACTCTAAATCTTCTTCTAATACCATCAAATAACCGACATGTTCGCCACTGATGTTATAAAGACTATTAAAATGCAACCCGTAATGGGTAGCGTTTTGTCTTACAATGATACTAAAATCTTGTTTTTCGAGCATTTGATCACAGACAATATGATTAATGCTGGTAAAAAAATCACCAATGCCCCCAAGGTCTTTTTCATGACGTCTTGGTGGGGTTGCTTGGTTGACAACGGTATCATAGTAATAGTTTGAAGACAGTGCAGTCACTTGATAGTTATCTAAATATTCGTCAAAGACTAAACGTTCAACGACGTCTTTTTCAATAAAGAAAAAGACATCTTTATCGTCATACACCGAATACAGTGTGTTAATTGCGGTGGCAATCGATATCGAGATTTCTACACTGCCCACAGGCTCGTCTTGATAAAAAAGCGGATACAAAAAGCGGTAACCGTTATAAACACGGCCTTCTTCAAATCCAGATACTTTTATCCCTTCGGTGTTCGCGACATAAATAGAATGGCGGATATCAAATAAATTATCCCCATACGTTTCAGGGGCATGAAAACGTAAAAACGAATCGCCTGTAACCGTATGAAAATGCAGTTGTCTAAAATCATATTCGATTATTGTTTCGTAGTCATCAATGAGGTAGTCATATAAGACTGTTCTTGCGTGAGCTTTTTCTGTTTCAGTGCCATGTGTCGCAATATGCATGATATTTAACACGACTTCATCAATGAGTTGGCCATAAACGTATTCAGAAAACACTTGATAACGGTCAATGGTCGCATCAATTTGAACACCAAAAGCGGCGTTTTTATTGTCAAAATAAAACGCGCGTTCGTTCATCGTATTACGGTGTGCAAACACAAGCAATAAAACCAGTAATAAAAATAGCGCACCGACATACATAATCAATGATTTTTTGTGTTTAATCCAGGTCATATTTTCACCCCATCATAGTAATATTATATAGGCATGCGCCTAGCTTATCAAGCACAGCTAACTAAAAGAGTGCCATGGCTTGCATCGTAATCAATGTGATGGCGATTGCGGCTACCAAATTACCCAAAATAATCGCCACCATTGCACGGCCAAACTTAAAGTTAAAAAGCACCGCTGCTAAAGACCCACTCCATACCCCAGTTCCAGGGAGTGGTATCGCGACAATAATAAAGAGACCTATTAACCCGTATTTTTCTATTTTATGACGGTGTTTTTGTTCATTACTCACCACAATTTTTTGAATCACTTTAGCAAAAAATTGATTGCGACTGAGCCACCTAAAAATCGTTTTAATAAAGACGATGATAAAAGGTGCTGGCAAAAGGCTCGCAGGATATGTAATCAACAAAACCAGCCATGGATTAAGTCCATAGATGATTCCAATCGGAATGGCACCTCTTAACTCAATTAACGGTACCATTGAAATGATTGGAATAATCATTTCAATCGATAAAAAGTTTAGCAACTCAATAAAAAAATCAGCCATAATCTACTCCTACTCGCAATCTGTGAAATCTTGGTTTATTCGTTTCGTTTCATGAAAGAAAATTGTGTCTTTTTATCAATTATGGTCAAGGATGTTTACTCGACTAAAGTATCGATAGATTCAAACGGACTGTGTGATAAAAAGTAAAACGGAGGATGCGTTTTAAAAATTTTACCAGTTTATTCATTAATATCCCC
>SKFU01000074.1 GCA_007117835.1 Candidatus Izemoplasma sp.
CTAGACCGTTTTTTAGTCTTAATTGAATCCGAATCGATAAAACCAATTATCATTGTAAGTAAGATGGATTTATTGAATGATAACCAGACCGACGAACTAAAATCAAATATGGCATATTATGCGCAGTTTTATCAAGTCTATTATGTTAGTGTCAATGATCCACAGAGTCTCGAACTTATCAAACCCATGTTTAAAGGAAAAATTAGTGTTTTTGCCGGACAGACCGGTGCGGGTAAAAGCAGCTTGCTTAATGCACTTGACATTCGATTAAATATTAAAACTGGAACAATTTCTAAAGCATTAGGCCGTGGTAAGCACACGACTAGACACTCAGAATTAATTGAAGTTCATGGGGGCTTAGTCGCAGACACACCAGGATTTTCTAAATTGGATTTCAAAGCGATTGACTTAGAAAATCTCCCCATGTATTTTGTCGACTTGTTCGCCTTATCGCATCGATGTAAATTTCGTGGGTGTACGCACACTAATGAACCATCATGTGGCATCAAAAAAGCGGTGGACGCAGGAGAAGTTTTACCCTCAAGATATGCACACTATGTGATGATTTATGATGAAATAAAAATTCAAAACCAAACATATTAGGAGACGATATTTATGAAAGTAGCCCCATCAATTTTATCTGCGGATTTTAGTGCTTTAAGAGAAGAAATTCAAACCATAGACCAAGCTGATTGGATTCATATCGATGTCATGGATGGCCATTTTGTGCCTAACTTGACACTTGGACCAGCCGTTGTCAAAGCCATCAGACCACACACATCACTGGTGTTTGATACGCATTTAATGATGAGCAATCCAGAACCATTCATCGTTGATTTTATCTTATCGGGCAGCAATCATATAACGTTTCACATTGAAGCTGTAAAAAACGTCAATGTCATCATTGATTTAATCCATGAACATGGCGCTAAAGCAGGACTCTCATTAAAACCAAACACTGAAGTTGAAACACTTTATCCATATTTAAAACACTTAGATTTGGTTTTAGTGATGAGCGTAGAGCCTGGGTTTGGTGGACAAAAGTTCATGCCCTCAGCATTAACTAAAATAGCGGCACTCCACCAATACAAAATTGACCACCATTTGGACTATGATATTGTCGTGGATGGCGGCATCGATTGTGAAACCGGCGCATTATGCAAAGCCAATGGCGCAACCGTTTTGGTTGCCGGTTCTTATGTGTTTTCATCAGCCAATCGAAACGACCAAATACGTAAGGTGCGTCATGGTTGTTAAAATTTTCACTAATCCTGTCAACTATCGTCTTGAAAACTGTTATAAGGATGAATCAGATAGTATATTAATCGGGGTTGAACAAGGGGCTTACTATGCACTGAGGTATGGGTTGGACTTAGACTATGTGATTGGTGATTTTGACAGCATTACCGAGACTGAAAAAAAATACATTGACCAAACCGCAAGATTGATAAAAACACACCCACAAGAAAAAGCAGAGACCGATCTTTATCTCGCGATTAAAGCTGCAATACAATTAGATCCTGATGAAATTATTATTTATGGCGGTATCGGCGAAAGACTTGATCATTCGTATGCCAATATACTTTATTTAAAGCTAGCAAACATTACGATGACAAATGATAAACAAACAATGTTTATGCTAGACCCTGGTGCGTATGCCATAGATAACCACCGTCGTTATATTTCGTTTTTCGCCATTGAAGACATTAAATCACTGACCTTGTCAGGATTTAAGTATCCGTTAAAAAACCACGACCTTAATATTGATGACACTTTGTGTATATCGAATGAAGGCAGTGGAACACTGCAATTTAAAACGGGACTTTTATTGGTGATTCAAAGCGATTTATAAAATGAAAAAACACGCCATTGGCGTGTTTTTAATCATAAAAAAAGAGAGTATTTATAGTGTTTGCATAAAAAAGGTCGAGATTAATCGACCATCATGAGTGTCAATTAAGCACGCGTTAAATTATTCTTTTTAAGCGCACGTGCAGAAACATAAACGGTTTTGATTTCTCCGTTTTCAACGATTTTAATTTTTTGTAAATTCGCTTTCCAGGTTCTTCTAGATGCGTTCATAGCGTATGAACGATTGTTACCTGAAATGATTTTTCTGCCTGTAATATAACAAGATTTTGCCATGATGAAGCCTCCATTCGTAATTCAGGGTGCTATAACCTTAATAATTTTATCACAAAAAAACAAAAAAGCAAGAAATAAATCGATAAAATATCACACACTGCACTTTACATCGAATATCTTGCAATTCAGTTATTCGTATGCTACAATAGATTAAGCTAAAAATAGGGATAATATTTCATCAAAAATCAATGATTACTGACACTCATGAATGGAGGAAATAAATATGTGTCCCAAAGAAATCGATGGCAACTTATTAAAACTAATCATTCAAAATGGCACCATTAATTTAAAAAATCAGCATCAAATAATAAATGATTTAAATGTCTTTCCAGTACCGGATGGTGATACAGGTTCGAATATGCAATCAACCATGATGTCCGGCGTTAATGCAATCCAAAGTTTAGAAGAAAACTCAGTCGAAAAAGTGGGTAAAGCTTTATCGCGTGGGTTGCTGATGGGAGCCCGTGGAAACTCAGGGGTTATTTTATCGCAATTGCTAAGCGGATTTGCTTTCGCATTTAAGTCATTGAACACCGCAGATACACGAACATTTATTGCAGGTTTAAAATATGGTGTAAAACAAGCCTATGGTGCAGTTATTAATCCAGTAGAGGGCACCATTTTAACTGTTGCAAGAGAAGCTGCAGATATGGCAGAATCTGTTGTCACTGATGACAGTGATCTACTCGATGTTTTAGACGTTTACTTAAAAGAAGCAAAAGCATCATTGAATCGCACACCAGATTTATTACCAGTACTTAAAGAATCGGGTGTGGTTGATAGTGGTGGTGCCGGATTTATTATTATTATTGAAGGTATGATTGCCGGACTGAGAGGCGAGTTATTTGAAGAAGCAAAATTAAAATATCGCGTCGCTAAAGCCCACGCAGTAGAATCAGACCAAGCCTTCGGGTATTGTACTGAGTTTATTATTCAATTAGACAAAGAAAAAAAGTTTAATAAAGATCGATTAACAAAACAACTAACCCGCTTAGGTGATTCAATTGTTGTTGTTGCTGATGATGAAATATGCAAGATTCATGTACACACAACAAAACCTGGGGATGCATTAAATATTGGCCAGCTATATGGTGAATTTGCCAATTTGAAAATCGAAAATATGAGCCTTCAACATACCGAAACTTTACTTCATACATCACAAGGTGGAGAACACGTTTGTGGCCATGATCATGGCCCTGACATCTTTAAACAAGACGTCCGCAAAAAATATGGTATAGTCACGGTAGTCAATGGCGAAGGGCTTAAAGATATGTTTTATGAGATGGGGGTAAACCACATAATCGATGGTGGACAAACAATGAACCCATCTACCCAAGATTTTATCGACGCCATAGAACGCATTAATGCCGATAATATTTTGGTCATACCAAACAATAAAAACGTTATGCTAAGTGCGCAACACGCAGCTAAACATGTTGAAGATAAAAACGTTATTGTTTTACCTGCAAAAACAATTGCACAGGGGTATGCATCACTAACAATGTTCGATGCAAACCAGCCACTTGAAGAGACCATTGATGAAATGGAATCACTAATCAACCATGTGAAATCAGGAGAAGTTACCCATGCAGTACGTGATACTGAAATTAACGGAATTAAAATTCAAAAAGGCGATTATTTAGGCATTAAAAATGGTCAAATTATTGTATCGAAAGCGAAACGTATCGAAAGTGTTCAAGCCTTAGTTGAGCAACTCATTGATGATGAGAGTGAAATCATTACTGTGATGCTTGGAGATAGCGTGGATAAACGTGAAATGAATCGTCTTCGAAAATTTATTGAAGACAATTTCAGCCAGGTTGAACTTGAACTCATCGATGGTAAACAGGAAATATACGATTACTTAATCGCGGTTGAATAATCTTAACCAAGGCAATTGCCTTGGTTTTTTTGAGGTTTGGAGGTGAAGTGAATGCTCGAATCAATCAAAGGTATCGGCGGGAAGACTGTTCATGTATTAGCAGAATATGGCATCACAACGATTCATGACTTAATTCATTATTATCCTCGCCGATACGAGTCTTTTTACTTGTCAACACTCCAAGAGGCAGATGGGCAAACCGCACAATGGTTTAAAGCCATGGTTAAAGAGTCACCTAAACTATACTCTGTACGACCTAAACTAACCCGAATTACAGTAAAAATAGTGATTGAAAATACTGAGTTTACTGTGGCTTTTTTCAATCAAAACTATTTAATGCGTATTTTATTAAAAGGAACAAACATCGCAGTTAAGGCAAAAATAGATCCAAAGATTAGTGCAATCAATGGATTACAAATTAAACTATTTGAAAACTTTAAAACAGGCATCATGCCAATATATAATATTGAAGGCATTAGTGATCACAAGTTTTTACAGTTTGTGCAATCTGGGCTACGTTTAGAAGGACATAAAGCCGAAGAAAACATCCCTGGTGACATCAGAATAAAATATAAACTTATCGATCGCAAAGCATTACTTAAACAAGTACATCAGCCACAAAATATGGATAGTCTAAATGCTGTTTATCGCCGTTTGAAGTACGAAGAGTTGTGGTTGTATCAATTAAATGTTCAATGGCTAAAATATCAAAGAACACATGATCAAGGGCATCCTAAAGCGTATCAAATAGAGCTGGTTAGAGATTTTGTTAAAACATTGCCTTATGAACTCACCGAAGCGCAAAAACTTGCGACAAACACAATTTTTAAAGACTTAAAAAGTCACCATGTCATGCAGCGTTTAGTCCAAGGCGACACAGGAAGCGGAAAAACAATTGTTGCCTTTTTAGCGCTTTTAGCGACAATGAGTGCTGGGTATCAAGTCGCGTTTTTGGCCCCGACTGAAATTTTAGCTGAACAACATTTCAACACCCTTCAATCTTGGCTGAGTAAGACCCCATATCAAATCGAATTGTTGACAGGATCGATGCAGCTAAACGAAAAACAAACAGTCATTGACAAACTCAAAAACCATTCAATTGACGGTATTGTTGGTACCCATGCATTATTTAGTCATGCGACTCAGTATGCTAAACTTGGTTTGGTGATTACCGATGAACAGCATCGGTTTGGTGTTAATCAGCGAGAGAAACTGAAGCATAAAGGGCAATCACCTGATGTACTATATTTAAGTGCGACGCCAATACCTAGAACGCTGTCTATGACCTTGTTTGGCGATA
This sequence comes from Candidatus Izemoplasma sp., assembly GCA_007117835.1. Classification (GTDB taxonomy): domain Bacteria; phylum Bacillota_I; class Bacilli_A; order Izemoplasmatales; family Izemoplasmataceae; genus CSBR16-107. The sequence goes on from SKFU01000074.1 coordinate 5,328, forward strand.
TGGACTTAACAATTATTGATGAAAAACCAATTGGAAGAAAGCCAACCAAAACTATGCTTATGCCAATTAACGAAGCCAGACAATTGAACACGCGCATTAAAGAGACCATCTCAAAATCCCAACAGGTCTATGTTATTGCCCCGAGAATTGATGATTCAGACGCAGACTTAGTTGGCATTGAAACTTTGAACGCGTATTATCAAAAAACATTCCCCAATTTACGTATTGCATCATTGCATGGGCGTCAAAAAGCAGTTGAAAAAGACATGATTTTAAGACAGTTCAAACAACACAAAATTGATATTTTAATTGCCACTACGGTGATTGAGGTTGGTATCCATGTAGACAATGCGACGTTGATGATCATATTTCACGCTGAACGCTTTGGCTATGCTCAAATTCATCAATTACGTGGCCGTGTTGGGCGCAGTGCATTGCAAGGTCATTGTGTTTTGTTATATCGTGGTGATGATACAGTCAAAAAACGCCTTGCGCTTTTAGAGACAATTGATGATGGTTTTAAACTAAGTGAGGAAGACCTTAAACAACGTGGATTCGGTGATGTTTTAGGTACTTTGCAAAGTGGGTATTCAACGTTTCAATACAGTCATGAATATGAAGATTTAAAGATTTTGAAACTTGCGCGAGATGATGCTGCTGATTTTGTTCAGTCCAAGATCAATAAGAGATTTACCACGTTTAATGATTTATTAAAATCGATTCGTATCACGAATCGTTCATCAACATAATCATTCTATGATATAATAATAGGTATCTAAAAATACATCGAGGTGACTAACGATTATGATTAAAATAGCGATAGATGCAATGGGTGGCGATTTTGCACCAAAAGAACAAATCGAAGGTGCTATGTGGGCTGTCCGTGAAATCCCTGATATCGAGTTAACACTCTATGGGGATAAAGCATTGATTATGCCTTTTTTAACTGATGATACACGCATCACTATTGTCCAAAGTGATGGCGTGATAGAGATGGGTGAAAAAGACCCCATAAGAGCGATTAGAAGCAATCGTAAAAGCTCGATGGCTATGAGCTTAAGCAGTGTCCGTAACGGCGATAATGATGCCATTGTTTCAAGCGGTGCAACGCAAGCGCTAATTGCGGGCGCTCATATTTTAGTTGGACGCATGAAATCAATGAAACGAACCGCGATAGCACCTGTGTTACCCACAGTCAATCACGAACCAATGATTTTGTTGGACTGCGGGGCTAATCTTGAAATTAAACCCGAGTTTATGCTTCAACAAGCAACGTTTGCTACGGTTTATGCAAAAGAAATTTTAGGGATAAAAAATCCACAAGTTGGACTAATTAACATTGGTACCGAACCAGGAAAAGGCCGTGTACTCGATCAAGAAGTCGGCGCTTTGTTTGAGAAAGACCCACACATTAATTTCTATGGGAATGTCGAACCCAAACAGGTGTTAGAACCACCATGTCATATATTAATCTCTGATGGCTTTACAGCAAACATTGTGATGAAAACCATCGAGGGTACAGCCAAAGGTATGGGGAAAATATTAAAAGAAGAAATGGCCAAAGGTATTTTAGGTAAACTCGGTTTAATCTTATCAATAAAAAACTTAAAACGATTTAAAAATCGCATGAGTCCTGAAGTGATTGGCGGGGCAATGATATACGGATTACAAGGTGTGGTAATCAAAGCACAAGGGTCTTCGAAAGCTTTAGGGTTCTATCACGCGATTAAACAAGCTGCTTATGTTGTGCGTCAAGATGTCGTCAATAAAGTTGCGCATATCATTGAATCAGAAGGTGAATAACATGCATCCACTTGAAACTCAGTTTGATTTAAAGTTTAAGAACCCACAGTTGTTAGAAACAGCATTAACACACTCTTCTTATGCCAATGAAAAAAACACTGAATCCAATGAGCGCTTAGAGTTTGTTGGCGATGCTGTACTCGACTTAATTATTGGTCATTATCTCTACCAAGAAAACACCCATTACAATGAGGGTGATTTAACGAAGAAACGCGCCAAATATGTGTGTGAAGCAGCGTTATTAGAGTATGCAAAAATGTGTCGTTTGGGTGAATACTTGTTGCTTGGTCATGGTGAAGAAAAAACCGGAGGAAGAACACGTACAGCTTTACTTGCGGATACATTTGAGGCTTTTATAGGCGCGATTTTCTTAGATAAAGGCTTACAAGAAGTGTATAAAGTAACCAACCGTACTGTGATTTCATATATGAAAGAAGACAATCCCACAAATTTTGTCGATTATAAAAGTCATTTACAAGAACTAGTCCAATCAGATCATCGTCAACTCGAGTATCGGGTTGCACAAGAAAGTGGACCTTCTCACAACAAAACATTTACAATTCGAGTGTATATGGATGAAATTCTCATGGGCGAAGGTAAAGGCCATAGCAAAAAAGAAGCGGAACAAAATGCCGCTGAACTGGCGCTGAAAAAACTTGCCAAAAAAAGTATAAAATTTTAGGAGTGAGGCAATGAAACAATTGTTAGAAAAATTGATAGAAGATAAAGCTTTAAACTATCAAGCCTTAGTCTTAAAATATTATCATAAACTCGGATTAAATGAAGCTGAAGCTGTCTTATTGATTCGTTTGCAATCATTAATAGAAAAAGATATTGGTTTGATTAAACCCAAATTACTTGCCAAAACCTTATCACTATCAGAAACCGACACTGAATCACTCTTAAATCAGTTAATTGAAAAGGGTTTTCTTACGATTGAGTTAATTGAAGCGGCTGATGGCAAGTCACAAGAAGTTTTTCGCACCGACTATTTTTTGTCGGCGCTCACATTATATTTGAACAGAAAAAATTCTGATGACGATAAACACATTCATTATGCCTATGTCGATGCGTTAGAATCCATTTTACAAAAACCACTCAGCCCAATCGATATCGAAATTGTGTCGAAATGGATACATGATGATGCGTATGATTTAGATATGGTTAAAGCAGCTGCCTTATCGGCCTTAAAAAAACCAAACCCAACGGTTCGCATGATTGACCGTTTACTATTTAACGAAGTAAAACCGGTTCAAGTGAAACCAACACGCAAAAAGGATGTCCTTAAGGAGTTTCATAAATTATGGGACGAGTAGAAGCAATATTGGCAGTATTTGATGACATGTATCCACAAGCACACTGTGAGCTAAACCATAAAAACGCACTTGAATTGTTAATTGCGGTGATGCTCAGCGCTCAAACAACCGATGTTTCTGTCAATAAGCTTACGCATAATTTGTTTGAAAAATACAAAACACTCAAAGATTATATTAACGCACCCTTAGCAGACTTAGAGCAAGACTTAACTAAAATAGGTCTCTATAAAAATAAAGCAAAAAACATCAAGGGTACCTGTGAAATAATTCAAAACAAATATCAAGGGAAAGTGCCTTCTAGCCAAGAAATACTTGAATCGTTACCGGGTGTTGGTCGTAAAACAGCGAATGTTGTGCTAAGTGTTTGGTATGATGTGCCAAGAATCGCTGTTGATACACATGTTGAAAGGGTGTCCAAACGATTGAAACTCGCTTATAACACAGACAGCACGTTAAAAGTAGAAATGAAATTAATGCGAAAAATACCGCGACAACGTTGGTCTAAGTTTCATCATCAAATGATTTTCTTTGGACGTTATCATTGTACTGCAAGACGTCCCCAATGTGCACAATGTCAGCTTCAAACTTATTGTCGATACCCTAATATTTAAGCCGTTGCTTAAAATAACTGAATGATTATAATACCTCAAAGAAGACAAGGTAAAATTAACCTTATCAAGTCAACATTTGTAGGTATTTTTTTGTGAGACAACCCACAATAAGTTTCAAAAATTTTATCGTTAAAGAAAAAATAGTAAACAAGAAAACATCTTTATCGTTTAGTGAATATCACCCGAAAAAGAATCTTGAAAACGCGTAAAAAAGACGTCAGGTGGGTTAAGATAAACGTACTTTAGAAACAACTAAACTGTTTTTCACCGGTTAATTGTGCGGGACAACTTAGTTTTAAATTACGTTGCTGCGTTGATAAGGTGATTTTTTGTCAGGTGATTTTTTAAAACTATTTATCAAAAAGCAATTATGTCAATATTTTAATTGTTTGATACAATAAAGTTAAGACTTAATCCGAAAGTGAGATATCATGAATGTACAATCGATTGAAAAAAAACTGCATCAAAAACTAGAAAAACCAACTTTGTTTGAAGGTCTTATCGGTGAAGTGATTAAACGAAGACGTCTAGAACAGCGCCTAACACAAGAAGCACTTAGCAAAGGGTTGTGCAGTATTAGTTACTTATCTAAACTCGAAAACAACAAAGCAAAACCTGATGTTTATGTGGTTGAAGAAGTCTCTAAGAGAGTAGGTATTCCTGTTTATGATTTAAAGTATTCCGATATTGGTTTGTTGGATATACATAAAGCGCTAAACGCTTTTTTTTACGGGGATATTGCTAAGATTGATCACATGTTAGATTGTGATCAATCCTTAGTGCATCCAACAATTGTTCAAATCGTTACACTAATTCGCAACGTTGCGCACCATGAACACAAAACATCAGTCGCAACAATCAGTAAGCTTGAACCGCTCGTGCATTCAATGCCCTTAGAAGAAAGTCTTATCTTTCTTGTATTTTCTATGATTTATTATTTCGAGATTGGTCACAATAAAAAAGCCTTGAGTATCGCTTGGATGCTTGATCAGAAACCCTTTGATAATGACTACTTAAAAGCGATATATCACTTGTATGCGTACATTATTAAACAAACAGTTAATCATAAAGCGTCAAGTTTCAAACATTACAATCAAGCAGAAAAAGTTTTATTAGAGTACACGGGCATCGAGTTGTCAATACAACTCAAGTTGTACCACGTTTATTTTTCGTTTGGTGAACATAAAGATGAAGCCAAACGCTTATTTGACAATATACCAGCATCAAATATTTTACCAAAACATACTAACTTTTATTTGTATTTAAACATGTTATGGACCATAGACTCATCTATGCTGGATGATATTTATAGTCGTAGTATTGTTAACAAGTATGATATTTGGTACTATCGTTTAAGTCGTTATTACGCCATGGCAACACAAAGCGAAATAGAAATAGACAACCACCAAAATCCCGTATTCCAGTATGAAGTGGCGATACTCCAGTTACTTAAATTAAACGATGAAAACGAAACCATTGATTTCATAAAAAACATTCTTTTACCATTGTCAGTGTCGATTGAATCCATTCCAGAAATCACAGAGCAGTTTGCCAAGTTAATTACACATACAAAAAACAATAAACGATATAAAGAAGCAATGGCTCAAGAGCACAAAAAACAGAAAATTATTGCCCAAATTGAAAATGTGTCCTAAACTATCCAAATAATGCTATAATTATTTTTGGATGGAGTGGTTTACTTGAAAGAAGAGCGTAGTGTAATGCTAAGGCATATGCCTGTTAAAAAACTGTTGATTAAGTTGTCAATACCGGCAATCATTGCAATGCTTTTCAATGCCTTATATAATCTTGTAGATACCATTTTTGTGGCTTGGGGTGCCGGTGAAATTGCCATAGGGGCGTTATCTATTGCGTTTCCAGTACAAATGATCGTTTTGGCAATTGGATTAATGATTGGCATGGGAAGCGCATCGATTTTCTCGCGCGCTTATGGTCGCAACGATCCTGAAGCAATGCGTCGTTCGGTTCATACGGCTTTAGGACTTAACTTGATTTTATCGATTGCAATTTCTGGTTTAGGCATCGTGTTTTTAGATGATTTGTTACGCATTTTTGGTGCAACTAGCAGCAACATAGGGTATGCACGTGATTACTTGTTTTATATTCTTATTGGGCTAGTGCCATTTTCTTTGTCTGTGGTATTAAACAACTTAGCACGCGCTGAAGGTCGTGCTAATGTTGCCATGATTTCAATGCTTATCGGTGCGCTAGTCAACATTATTTTAGACCCTATCTTTATTTTTGACTTTGGCTTAGGTCTTGGCGTCACTGGTGCCGCTATTGCGACAGTGATAGCGAAAACGGCGTCGTTTGTTTATGTCTTTACAGCCTCATTATCAAAAAAATCAACACTTAATATTCGTCTTTCTCAAATTATGATTATTGATATTAAGATGATTGGTGAGATTATGGCCATAGGTGCACCGACATTCATTCGTAACACACTGGGTGCTTTTTTGGTTGTACTAATAAATAATTTAATCAACGTATATGCCATTGGAGATCCTGCAATTTATATTTCTATCTACGGGGTCATCAATCGCATGATTATGTTTTTATTATTGCCGGGATTCGGATTGGTTCAAGGGCTCCAACCAATCGTTGGGTATAATTTTGGGGCGAAGTTGAATCAAAGATTGCATGATGTTTTAGGCTACGCGATGCGACTAATTCAAGGGTACTTTATTGTTATTGTCATTATCTCCTTGATTAGTGCAGATGTTTTATTTATGGCTTTTTCTCGGGATGCCAACCCATATTTCATTAGTTATGGTGCACGGGCATTTAGATTGATTTCAGTCGGGTTTATTTTCATAAGTTATCAATTGGTTTTATCTACTGTCTATCAGGCCATGGGTTATCCGATAAAAGCATTGTTAATTTCTTTATCCAGACAGTTTATCTTGTTCATTCCTTTTGCTTTTTTGTTCACGTATTTCTTTGGTTTGACCGGTGTTTGGTTAACATTCTTGTTTTCTGATTTGATTGCTGGCCTGTTATCATTTGCTATATTTAAATACGAAATACGTACATTGAACCGAAAAATCGCTTAAAAAAAAATACCAGAAAATTTTCTGATATTTTTTTATTTTAGAGCTTTTACAACTTTATTTGCAAGACCTAAATAGGCGACACCAATGGCCTCAGACATACTGTAAATACCAGGATGTTGATTGGCAGGTTGACCTATTGGGATTGTGGCAATACACTCTGTGTTCAACTTACTAGCGACAGTTTGGCCACCACCGACACCGAAAACAGAAATTGTTTCATCGCCATGTATCAAATAACTCATATTTTCGATGACACCAAGAATATTATGTTTTAATTCTTTTGCGGCAAATCCTGCTTTAACTGCAACATGTGAAGCGCTTGGATGAGGTGTTGTTACAATTAACATTTGACACTCCGGAATGAGTTTTTGAATATCAATTGCGACATCGCCAGTGCCTGGGGGTAAATCGACAATAATGTATTCTATGTCTTCATGCCACTTGACATCGTAAAAGAAATGATTCAACATTTTACCCAGCATGGGGCCACGCCACATTAAGGGTTGGTCTGCTTTAAGAAAAAATTCGGTTGAAATAACTTCGATGTTTTCTTTAGTAAAAGGTAATATTTTCTCATTTTCATCGGTTCTTGGTAATTGCGGTTTGATTGCCATCAATACTGGAATACTACTGCCGTAAATGTCCGCATCGATAATCGCAACTCTTTTTCCGATACGATTCAGTGCAATTGCCAAATTAACGGCAACGGTTGACTTGCCAACACCACCCTTACCACTGGCAATACCAATGTATTGTATTTTGCGCTTTTCATCGAGAATGCTATCTGACTTCTTTAACAATTCAAACTCTATCTTAACGCCATTATAACCCAAATCTAACTTAATAATCTTCGCGATGTTACGGGTTAGTGTTTGTTTAACCTTATCGCTTATTTCTTGAACACCAATGATCAAATTGACAACAGCATTGTTATCGTCAATTGAGACAAACTTAATCGCGCTTGTGCTTTCAAA
>SKFU01000003.1 GCA_007117835.1 Candidatus Izemoplasma sp.
ACTGTATCACTTGTTTTGTAAGGAATAATAATACTCATGCCATCTGTCAATTTTTGTGCTTGATTGATCTGATAAATATCCGCTTCTAAACACAACCCGCCGGCACGTGCAACAAGCTCAAACAGTCGGGCATCTTCAGCGAGTTTATAAACACCGGGTTGGTAAATAGCACCTTTGATATCAATAAAGATGTAAGGTTGTGATTCAGTGATTATTAACGGTTGATCTTGACGCTCAAATAAATAATCAACCGGTGTCACTTCACTTTGCTTTTTACGACACTGATTTAGTATCATTGTACTCAAAATCATGATTACAATAAAACCAAGAATGCCATACGATTGCCATGGTTTCAACATAAAAAAACACTCCCTTCATTCCAATGATAAATGGTCGGGGGTGTTTTACTTTTTTAAAACATAAATCGTGCGTTCTTTTAAGCATAAAAAATCAATGCATTCAAAGCGTGATAATAACCGATCGATTTCAGGCTGTGACACACTCATTTGTCGATGTGTGGCATGAACACCATCCATCGTGATGTGGTGATTCACAGCACAACTTTGTGCATCCGCAGTGACTTTCCAATGAATCGATGCGGCCGGCAAAGAAATTGTTTCTTGATGGCCAATGAGTTGCTGTAAATAGTTACAGTTTAAGATATCTAATATAAAGATACCTTCTTTATTTAGTTGTGAATACACATGGTCAATAATCGTTGCCATTGCACTCGGTGAATCCGCATGATTAATCACGTCAGTTGGCATAATAATAAGGTCTGCTGGATAATCAAACGGCGTATGCATGTCATGCACATAAAAGCCAATGTCGAGTTGATCGTAAGCGGCATAGTTCGCCGCAACTTCAAGCATTGCTGTGGATTGGTCCATGGCCGCAACTTGATAGCCTTTTTGTGCTAATGTGCGACTAATGTAGGCTGAACCACAACCGATTTCTAATGTTTTACAAGGCTTAGTATGTTCGAAGACTTTATCGATAATAAGTTGTGTTAGCACATCATCGATGATGTGTTCATAAAAACGGGCTAACAATTGGTACGTGTTCATTTTACATCAACATCAATACGGGGTATATCTAACCACATCTTTTCGATGTTGTAATACGCACGTTCTTCTTGTGTAAAAATATTGACAATGACATCCTTAGCATCCGCAAGAACCCAAGCATTACTTTGCGCCCCTTCAATCATTGGTTGATCAAATTGCGCCGCAGCCAAATCATCTTTTAAATGTTTAATTGTTGCTTGAAGTTGACGTGTGTTTGTCGCTGTCGCTAAAACCACGAAATCATAAAAAGGACTGCGTTCACGCATATCATAAACAATGATATCTATAAGTTTTAAATTGTGTAGGCTTTGTACCAATAAATTAATTTTTTCCATAACAAACCTCCTATTTGCTGTAAAAATCTTTCGTTTTGTATGCAATTGGTGGCACTTTACCACCATTGTTTTCATGAAACTCAATAGAATCATTCAGCGCTTCATAAATTGCTTGATTCAAATCAAGATAGGCAATCGGGCGCACCCGACAACATGAGGGATAAGTGCGGTTTGGTTCAACATAATCACTAATAAATATTATTTTTTCTAACAAAGACATGTTTGGTCGTCCTAATGTATGCGATTCTATCGCATTTAATATGTCTTCGTTGATAATGCCATACTCTGATTTAGCCACGCAAACAGCGCTGAAAGCATGGTAAAGCGGTGGTGAGTATTCTTCTAAGATTTCTGGGGTATAACAGTTTAAGATAGCATCTTCGTGAAACGACTGTGGCTTAATTTTTGTGATGTCGTGTAGCAATGCAGCAATTTTAGCATCTTTAGTATTGGCGCCATAAAGTAAGGCCAATTCATTCGCCGTTTTAACCACGCCATAAATATGTTTCAATCGGTCGGGTTGATGACGATACAATTGTCTTAAATCATTTTCAATACGCTCAACAATCAAATCAATGCCTCCCTCATATAAGGTTTTACTGTTTTTGGTGTAAATACAGTAACTTGTCCTTCACCTTTAATCGCAACGAACCCTAGACCTGGTATCACCACATCGATTTTTTGATTGGCTTTAACATTAAAGCGTGTGCGATGCAGTTCAAACGGTGGGTCTTTTTCGGTTGGTGGAGACAGTAACTGACTTAGGTGGTTAACATAAAAATCATCGGCATCGGTTTGTTTACGTCGGTGCAAAGGCACACTAGGTGCACAATAAAAAGTAAATTGACTGCGTGGACCACGATCAAAATCAAGGCGGGCTAAACCACCCATAAAAATCGTTTGCTCAGCATTGAGCTGGAACGTGATTGGTTTAATCTCTTTTTTCGGGTGCAAGGCTTGATAGGTTTTGGCTGACACCACGTTAGACATATGATTTGGATTAATCAATCCTGGCGTATCGTATAACGTGACCGAACCAAATGGAATGGGTATTAATCCTTGTGTGGTTCCTGGTTGATCATTGGTGGTAATTCGGTGTTCATTTATTCCTGAACTGGCATTCATAAATGCGTTAATCAAACTACTTTTACCAACATTGGTTGCGCCGACAATATACACATCTTTACCAGCACTCAATTTAAATAATGTGTCTAATGCCGCATCAATTTGATAACGTTTGACTGCAGAAACTATAATCACATCTTGTGGCTTGAGGTTGATTTCATTGAGACGCTTAATAATACGATGCTTAAGCTTTGCATCACTAATCACTTTTGGCAATAAATCGCGTTTATTGGCGAGTACGACAAGCGGTTGACGTGCTGTGATTTTTGTAATTTGTGGAATCATAGAACCCTCTAAATCAAACACATCAATCACTTTAACAAGCAACCCGTCACGCGTTGAAATCGTCGCAATCATGTTTTGATAATCCGAGGCCGTGCATGTTGAGGCTGATTGTTCATGATAATGCGCAATGCGATAACAACGTTGACAATAGACCACTGTGTCATTAGTGATTGGTTTCGGTGTATAAAACGGAGCTTTTGAGTCGGTGTTTTGTAACTGGCCACCACACCCCATACATAGTGAATTAGACATGATTATCACGCGCCATTTCTATAATTTTCTGATGTGTGTCTGGATGACTCTTTGCCATTTTATTTAACATGATATTTTCGATTTTACGGTTTAATTTGGTATACCATTTTTCGGTTTTTCGTTTTAATGGTTTAACCAAAATCACTGACATTCCTAAACGTCTGGCTGCAAACACATCCGTCATTAATTGATCACCAATCATGATGCTTGTTTCAGGCTTTGCATCAAGCATTTGAAGTGCCTTTTTTAGCCCTGTCTTAAAGGGTTTTTTCGCATAGGCTACATATGGGACATTGAGTACACTCGCAACCGGCATCACACGATGCGTACCACTGTTAGAAACAATGCACAACGAAAAGCCGATGCTAATCAATTCTTGAAACAGTGATTTGACCGCATCGTTTGCCGTGTGTTCTTGATATGTAATCAACGTATTATCTAAGTCGATAAGTATCTGGGTAAT
>SKFU01000042.1 GCA_007117835.1 Candidatus Izemoplasma sp.
ATTGGTACCAAATGATTGACTTGGTACTGCATTTCGACGGTGTCTTCACTGAACAATTTTCTTCTTGGAACAATCGCGGCATTATGAATAAGCACATCGATGCCCTGATCAAAGTCACGGTTAATATAATCGCATGCTTGTTTTACAGAGTGTAACGATTTAAAATCTGCGCAAACCGTTGTCAATTTCCCTGAATGTGTTTCTGTCAGCGTTTTGACTGTATTTAGTCGTGCTTGGTTTCTTGCAATCCCAATCACATGATGACCCTGTGCTGTTAAATGCAAAGTTAATGCTTTTCCGATGCCACTGGTCATACCAGTGATTACTATGGTTTTTCCCATTTGACCACACCCTTTCATCCACATTATATAAGAAAAAAGCGCACAATGTGTGCTTTAATACATTTTTTCATCCCCAGGTCAATAAACTGATCAGGACAACTAGAAACACAAACCCTACAATAATTATTAGTTTACGTACAACCAAAAAATCTTTCATTATTAAACCACCTTTGTTTTTCATCAAAACCATTATAACGAAGTGCGCATCGATTGTCAAAACCCAATGCAGTGAATCTCTGTTTGGTTGCTTTTAAAAAACAACTGAAATTTTATTGTTTGGCATCGCTTCTTTTTAAACAACGGGCAAATGTTATCTGCTTGAATCATTTTTTATGCCCACAGGATACAACTTAAAAAGACACCCAATGGGCGTCTTTTTAAGTTGTTTGTGGTGCCGCTTACTGGAGTCGAACCAGCAACCTCTTCCTTACCATGGAATTGCTCTACCTGTTGGAGCTAAAGCGGCTTTTTAAGTCCTAGAACATTTTAACACAGCTAATTTCAAAAATAAAGCAAAAGATTAAACTTCAATATAAACTTTATTTTCTTTAATTGTTACTTGGTATGTTTTCGCTTTTTTAGTCGGAACTTTAATAAACAACAGTTTCGCTTTTTCTTGGATTTGTCCGGTTTTAATATCAATTTGTGCATGATGCTTCGGGCAGGTAATGACACCGTCTTGATAAGACCCTTCAAATAACGACGCCTTCATATGAGGGCAACGGTCACTGATCGCATATACTTGATTTTCGTGGTATCCTAGCAGTACTGGTTCAGTACCGACAACAACACGTAGTTTTCCTGCTTTTTTTAGAAGTTCGACTGTGGTGACTTGTTTTAATCCCATAAATACCCTCCTCTTTTATAGTATAATTATATCATGAATACGTTAAAAATCTCAACTGAAAACCGATAAGACTTGATAATGGGTTGGATTTTGGTAAAATAGAACTACACTCAAATGAAAGTGGGTTAAATAATGTTTACATTAACCATCAATAATCAAGCCATGAAATTTGAAAAACCTGTGCGTTTATTAACGCTACTTGATGATCCGAACAAGCGTTATTTTTTAGCGAAAGTTAACCATCGACTACGTGAACTACGTTATGTGATTGACTATGATGCCACGATAGAATGGATTGACATTCATCATCCTGAGGCCGTATTTACGTATGAAGCATCATTACGCTATTTGATTAGTAAGGCATTTTATAATTCAGATAGCGCATTGGATTTTAAGTTTAACTACAGCATATCACGATCAACTTATTGCCACATTATTAATATTGGTAAAGCACAAGACATTCAAGAAATTGTGCATCGCTTAGACCAAGAAATGCGTCGATTGGTAAAAGAAGATTTGCCCATTGAACGTCTTAAAATGAGCAAGGATGATGCCAAAGAGTTTTACCAAAAACATGGGTACACCGATAAAATTGATGTCTTAAAATATCGTCCTGAAGACACGGTTCACTTTTACAAAAGTGGCCAATATATGAACTACATGTATAACCTCATGGTGCCTTCTACTGGGTATTTAAAAGACTTTAAATTACGGATTTATCCGCCTGGGTTTTTATTGCAATACCCACGCAGTGAAACCAACGGTTTAATTCCCATCTTCGAGGATGCCCCAACCTATGGCAGAACACTGATTAAAGCCAACCATTGGGCAACGTTAATTGACTCAGAAACCATTGCTAAGCTGAATCGATATGTTGAACAAAAACGGATTGCTGAGTTTGTTCAAATGAATGAATCACGTCATAACAAAATGTTGCATGAGATTGGCCTAATTATTAAAGAAGAGCGTGAAGACATTCGTTTAATTGCCATTGCTGGACCATCATCAAGTGGAAAAACAACCTTTTCAACACGTTTAAGAATCGAATTAATGACACAAGGTTTAAAACCAATTATGATTTCCTTAGACGATTATTATTTGAATCGTGAGGCAATGATTCCCAATGAACAAGGTGAGATTGACCTAGAACATATCAATACGTTAGACATTGACTTGTTTAATCAAAATATGCTGGATTTAATCAGTGGGAAAACTGTTCAAATCCCAATTTTTGATTTTAAAGAAAAACGACGTTCTGGGTTTAAAACGATGCAAGTTGAAGAGGGAAATCCAATCATCATTGAAGGCATTCATGCCTTAAATGATTCGTTATCAAGCTTAATTCCTAAGCATCAAAAGTATAAAATATTCATCAGTCCTCAACTGCAAATTAATCTCGACCAGCACAATCCTATTGGCATTACGAGTTTACGTTTGTTAAGACGGATAGTCCGCGATCGTAAATTTAGAAACTCACCTGCAAGTCGCACCATATCGATGTGGGACTCAGTGCGTCGTGGTGAGTTTAAATGGATATATCCACATCAAGAGGGTGCGAATTATGTCTTTAATAGCGGGTTAATTTATGAACTGTGTGTCATGAAAAAATATGCGATGGATACATTGCAAGAAATAGATCGTGAGAGTGAATATTTCATCACCGCCAATCGATTGATTAAATTTTTAAAGTACTTTTTAGATATCGATGATGCTTATGTCCCGTGCAACTCTTTGTTAAGAGAGTTTATTGGTGGCAGTTGTTTTGATTCTGAATAATAAAAGCAGGCAATTGCCTGCTTTTATTATGCTTTTACAAACACCAGTGTTTTTGATGTTGATAACTCGGATTGATAACAATAACCTTCTAATTTAACGGCTTTAATCGATGCGATAGTTTGGATATTTTCAAGTGCCATGGTGCGGACAAACAAGCCACGCATTTTTTTTACTTCGACGGCATGTTTTGTGGGTTTATCGTTGACCATTTTGATGAAATGAATATCAACCTTATTGGGGTGCTCATCGATGATTTGGGCGTATTCTTTCGAGGCCAAGTTAATAATAATCTTTGATGCTAGATGGGTAGTAATCTCAGGTTTCCAGCGGTCTGATAATGATATATTGTTGATGCTTAAAGCCATTGGCAAGCGATAAAGCCCAATGGTATCTAATGGTCTTAATAGTCCATACATACCACTGATGATACGCACGTGTTTTTGTAAATACATCAGTGCATCTTCGTTTAAAGATGCTGCATCGAGTGCAATGTACTGTGGACCAGTATAGGCGTCTATTGCCGTATGTTTTTCTTCAAAATTTTGTAGTCGCTGATAGTTTTCTTTTGCAATGACAACACTACATGCATAAAAACGTTGTAACTCAGAAACACTTTTATCACGTAATGCGGTTAACAACGCTTGTTGCGTTTGAAGAAAGCGCGGTTGCGTACGCGCGGACACTTTATTGCTTTCACGCATTGTTTTAGCTGGCGATAAAAGAATTATCATGCGTCAAAGTCCTTAGATTTGTGTGCTTTAAACAGTGCAAGGTATTCTTCATAACCAGATTGTTTTAGTTGCTCAACTGGAATAAATTTTAACGCTGCTGAGTTGATGCAGTATCGTACACCACCTGTAGCCTCAGGGCCATCATCAAACACATGACCCAAATGTGAATCGGCACGCACACTTCTAACTTCAATACGATTCATTCCAAGACCACGATCGAGGACTTCTTTTACTGGTGAGATTGGTTGAGTAAAACTAGGCCATCCACAGCCTGCGTCGTATTGATTGAGTGATGTAAATAACGGTTCACCACTCACCACATCAACATAAATACCCGCGGCTTTATTGTTCCAATAAGGATTATCAAACGGTGGTTCAGTCGCATTTTTTTGGGTAACTTGATACTGTATTTTTGTTAAGCGCTTTTTCAAATCGCTTCGGTCAACCGGATCTTTCCAATACTTTTCAATAAACTTCTTTCTTCCCGATCCTTTTTTATACAGCTGATAGTGTAACGCATTTTTTTTGTGATAGTCTTGATGGTGTTCTTCTGCTTTGTAAAATGGTACTGCCTGTAAAATCGGTGTGACAATGGGTTGATTAAATCGTCCGCTTTGTTCGAGTTCTATTTTAGATTTTTCGGCAATTTCTTTTTGTGCTTCATTGGTATAAAATATGGCTGTTTTGTAACTGTCACCACGATCAGAAAACTGGCCTGAATTGTCGGT
Organism: Candidatus Izemoplasma sp.; assembly: GCA_007117835.1. GTDB lineage: Bacteria > Bacillota_I > Bacilli_A > Izemoplasmatales > Izemoplasmataceae > CSBR16-107. The sequence continues at coordinate 4,424 of SKFU01000042.1, forward strand.
AGGATCGATTTGACGCCAAAACTTATCGACCAATTTTTGGTACGTAATAATGGTTGGTTCATAAGTGATTTCTACGGCTTCTAGATGACTTGTAAGTCCCGAAACTACTGCTTCATATGTTGGGTAAGGTTCACTGCCACCCATATAGCCGCTGACAACTGATAAGACGCCAGGTAAAGAATCAAACGGTTCAACAACACACCAAAAACAACCGCCTGCAAAATACGCTTTTTCCATTATATCACCTCAAGTTGATTATACTATTAAGTCAGTTTTTTCGCATGAAATAAGCAAAAAAAACACGTCTCAGACGTGTTATAGTAATACAAAAAAGACAATTAAAACAACGATGTATGCAATGAACAAGATGTTTGCGGTTTCAAAAGAAACATTGAACTTCTTAAGTTTATCAACAACCTTACCTAATTTTTTCGTTAACACCAGATAAGCCAAATAAGCCCAAGCAATAATCACTGCATAATCGATGATTGCATTCAAATTTATGCGTGACACATGGCTGAAATCTTGGCCGTAAAAAGTAAGAAATATCGGTGTGTAAAATAGACCCAGTACTATCATCAGCGATGATAATCCAAGTAAAGTCACGACTTGAAGTTTACGTTCTTTCCAATAGCTAACGCTTTTATATCCAAGGAAAATCACTCCAAGTTTAATCATTACCGTCGCTGTCCCGATGTTCATCACAGTAAAAACAAATGATTTAATAAGATCATCTGCGAGTGCATACTTAATCACAGATTTTGAGGCATAGCCGCCAAGTAAAGGTAATCCTGTTAAACTAAACATTGCAATAATCATCGCGATACTGAGTACCGGCAACGCCTTAAACACACCTTGTATTTCTCCGATTTTTTTTGTGCGATACACTTTAATGATGATGCCGGCACCAAAGAACAATACCATTTTTGATAAAGCATGGTTAAACACATGGAAAACACCACCATAAAATAAGTCGCCAGTGCCACTGGCCAATGCCATCGTAATTAGGCCCACTTGACTGACAGTCGAATACGCCAGTAGTTGCTTAATTGATGTTTGGCTAAAGGCAAACACCACACCCAGTATCGCACCGACTGCGCCAATCACAAAGAAGAAATCACCATAATTAAAGCCTGCAGTCGCGAACATAATGTTTATACGAATGAATAAATATAGCCCCCCTTTAACAATCAAGCCACTCAACAGTGCGCTGATTGGGGATTTAGCGGCCCCATGTGCTTTTGGCAACCACGTAAACACAGGAAATAATGCTGATTTAACACTAATACCTGAAAGCATTAAAATATAAGCGAACTTAACAATCAAGTGATTGCTTAACAATGGCATTGCATCTGCGATTCTATGTATATTGATGGTGCCAAACACAAAATAAACCATAATGATTCCAATTAAAAAAGCAAGCACGCCACTGGTGTTAAGTAATAAATAATAAAGTCCTGCTCGGAAAGAATCCCCAGCTTTATTAAAAGCGATTAAAATCGTGACAATAATCGTTGTTAATTCCAAAAAGACAAACATATTAAACAAATCATTGGTTTGTAAAAGTCCTAAAAATACCCCTTGTAAAAACATCAAAAAAAACAAGAATGTATGATCTGTCTTTTTGGTATCAAAAACATACAGTAACACTGCCCACCAGCTGATTAAACTTAAAAACACAAACCCCATGCTTAACGGGTCATTTGAGAGTGAAATCCCAATACGGTCATCCCAACCACCAAACACAAACGTTGTCGCTGTAAAATCAAGTCTAAACTCTAAAAAGTATAGCACAGTCAAAACGGTCATCACCGCTTGTGCAATCAGTGATAAAACGTTCATGTGTTTGTTTTTAAACAGGTAAATAATTATCGCACTGATGATTGGTATAAACACAAGTAATATCGGTATATGAATCATCGAAAACACCTCGATACATTAAATTGTCACGCAAATTATGAATATTATATCACAAAAACTGGCATTTGAGTAGCCAGTTTTCCTTGATACAAACACGGTTATATTGTCTTTAGTATTTCCATAAATTCTACTTTATTTTGCGTTAATTTTAGTGATTTGATAAACGCGCGATCAGTCATTTTACGCGTCAACATAGACAGTGTTTGTAAGTACAAATCTTCTTTGCCTTTAGGCATCGCAATCATAAAGACCACAGTCACCTTGTCTTTGTCGATGGAGGCATAATCAATCGGTGTTGACAGTTTGGCAACAGCGAGTGTTGGTTGGCGCACAGTATCAGACTTAGCATGTGGAATTGCGATGCCATACCCTAAACCTGTCGTGCTTAATTGCTCTCTTTGATTGAGTGCGTTAATGAACGCATCCGCATCAACAATAATATCATATTGATGTAAACTGTGACTCATCGTCTCAAATAATTCGGATTGATTGGCAACACTGAGATTAAAAAAGACTAGTTTTTCATCCATTAGCGCTTGAATTTTCATATAAAAACCATCCGTTATAAAATCTCAATGTCATCGTCTGATTCATTTTTCACATCAAAAACAAAATTATTGATGTGACGTTTAATGTCTGATTTATTCATGAAAACAAAGTTGTTTTTGCTTGGGAAAAACAACGTGTTTACAATTGGAATGAGTAAGAATATTAACCATCCCGGATGCCATAATTCAAACACAAACCCAATAACCAAATAAACAACAGTAATCCCTAAAGTAACCATTTTTTTTGCGTTTAATCGGCCATTAAGAAACATATCTGTGATTGGAATCGCGAAAAACACAACCCAGCCTGGATGGGCTAAATCAAGTCCAATGGCGAGCCATAAAAAGACAAGTACAGTAATGAGTGGCATCGCTTGGTTTAATTTTCTCACAAAGTTCCCTGTGAGCAATACGATTGATAATGGAATTAACAAAAAGAAACTTAACCCTAGTAACCACGCGTCTAAAACAAACCCACTGGCTAAAAATAACAATAAACTGATGAATGGCATTGCTGCAATTATTCTGTGTCTCATATTAACAATCTCCTATCTTTTTTATGATGATGGTGTATGGTGAAATCAAATCGTTTATCCGCTCATATCGGATACAATAAAAATGTTTTTTGGATAAACCTTTGATTAGCGTACTTACTGCGTTACTTTCAATCACCCCATGCTCATGACCGCGATAAACGACAATACTCATAACACCCTCAGTATTCAGCAACTTTAGACCTTGCTTAATGGCTAAAATTGTTGTGTTTGCTTGAGTATGGTAATCGCGACATCCATGGGGTAAATAGCCTAGGTTGAACATGATGGCATCAACGGGTTTATTCACATAGTGATGCATCACGTGATGACTGTCTTTGATGAGTTCAACGTTATGATAACGATGCATCATTAAGTGTTCTTTCGTATTATTCAGTGCTTTTTCTTGAATGTCAAAGGCATATACATGTTGGCACCGTTGTGCTAAAAATAGTGTATCATGGCCGTTACCACAAGTCGCATCAATCGAGATACTATTGGGTTTTAAGGCTTCTAAAACATGTCTTTTCACAAAATCTAACATCGTTTCCATGGGTTAAATATCCACACCAAACAAGGCCCCTAATAATAATCCAATGACAAATGAAATCGTTGCAACACCCATCGATATGATGGCCATTTGTAAAAAGCGTTTTTTAAATGATAAGTTTAATGCAATACTCATGTAATAATTAAAAACAAAGATGATAAAAAGTGCCGTTGACAACATGATTGCAAGTGCAATAAAGCGATTATCTAGTAACAAATAAGGTGCAATCAGCAGACTGACAACAATCACGTATGCAGTCCCTGTGTAAACACTTGATTTAAGCGCGTCTTTTCGTCCTTCAGCATGCGTCGATAGGTACTCGCTTGCAGCCATCGACATTGACGCCGCAATCCCAGTAATCAAACCCGATAGAGATATGATTTGGGTGTTACTAATCGCGAAAGTAAGTCCTGCAAGTGCACCACTTAACTCGACTAAAGCATCATTGAGTCCGAGTACAATTGAACGTATGTACTGCAGTCTTTCTTCGGTTAAGATATCGATTAAGTCTTGTTCATGTTGTGCTTCTTCTTGATGAATAGACATCGCCTCAGGCACATCTTTTGCCAGTGCTTCATATTGTGCTTGCGCGAAATTTTCACCACGCTCCATCAACCTTAAAACAAAAACCAAGCCAAAGAGTTTGTGCATTAGGGTATAGAAAAATACTTTGTATGATTTGGGTTTTAATACTTGACCAGTGTATTTTTGCCAAATATCCGCATGCGCTTTTTCTTGATTACCAATCTTTATTATTATGGCTTTATTGGCGTCGTCTTTAGTCTTTGAAGCGATTTTTTGATAAATCGCGTGTTCAGTGATTTCGCTGTGTTGCATCTTCAATATTAAGGCCCGCGTGCTATCTTTTAGGTTCACATCGCCTCACCCCTTTAGTCTTATTATATCAAAATTCTACATGATTGACACAGCGATTATTCACTGAACAAAAAAGTGTGTACGCGTTTAATAAACACGCACACACACTTTTAACTGCTTGATGTAGACAAAAATATTTTAACAGACCTTTCAACAATGAAAAATGTCGTCATCACCGCAATTCCCTTGATCAAGTTAAATGGTACATAGACCATGATAATTGTGAAAAAATAGCTTGCTGAACCATTTAATCCAAACTGAGATGGGCCTAACCAAGATTGAACACCAAGATACGTCCAGGAACCGAAATAAATCGGTGTAACAAAAAAGAAATTGACTGTGACCATGACAAAAACGACTAAAGAGATACTTAATATTGCTGTGATTAGACGTTTTGATGCAAGTCTTAGGTGAATGGCTAAATACATGCCACCGACATAAGACATACTGGCAATAAAAGCGGAAATTTGACCAATTGCAATTGGTCCAACAGGCCCCATTACCATGGCATTGACTACAGCTTTTAATAATCCGACAAAAGCTGCTTCTTTCCACCCAAACAAAACAAATGCGAGTAACACGACGACATCGCTAAACTCAATTTTGAGAAATGGTACAGGTGGATAAGGGATTTGTGCAAATACCATGAGAACAGCACCCAAAGCCCCAAGAATTCCAATGGTCGTAATTTTTCTTGTTGCATTTGATGCAAGTACATTTTCTGACACAATACGTCCTCCTTTTCATAAAAAAAACTAACGAATATTCCTCGTTAGGCAATTAAAAAAAGATATTGATCTTCTTTCATCCAGACTATACTGTCGGTGTAGGAATTGCACCTACTCAGCTTGCGCTCGCGGACTATACCGCCGGTCGGGAATTACACCCTGCCCTGAAGATTACTCATTCATATTATATCATCCCTTGACGGTTTGTCAACATTTGATTATTGGCCAATAACCATACTCTTATACACTTAATCCAACAATTAATGATATCAAGCAAACACTCAAGACAACCGATCAGCTCTAGGCAGTGGTTGGATAACATTGGCTTTATTTTTAAATCGCTTTAAACGACGATTAAAAAAGGTAGGCAACGTATCTAAATTGGTGTACTGTCTACGCACATAATGTTCTTTAATATGGATGTCAAGCGCATTTTGACGGATTGCATCTATATTATCAACACCATCTTTCAGTAGTGTTTTAAGCATCTTTTTCCCATACTCATAACCACTTTCAATCATTTCATTAATTAGTCCATTACTAAAATCAAACGATGTTTTGATGAAACGATTACTGATTGATAAATCAACTTCTAAAACCACAGGATCATCGTTTGTGAGCGGGATATCAATGGTATACTTAGAATCAAAATGAACAATAATGATTAAATCGAGTGCTTCTTCTAGCAACGGTTTTAAGGGGATGTTATCGACAACCCCACCATCGATATAATACCTGCGATTAAAACGTTTCGGTAGCCCTGTTAATATTGGAAAGCCAATTGCGGCTCTAAAAAGCTTTCGCCAATTTGAATCATAAGATGATTCCATTTTAAAATAGTTGAACTTAAGCGTTGGGAATATCGATGTGGCACCCACATAAAAAGGCCGATTGAGTGTATCGTTCGGCTCTACTAATTGGTCTAAGACTTCATCAAGTAATCGGTTAAAGACAAAGCGTTTAAATAGTCTTAACCCACTGGTGCAATCAAAGTTGCGCCAATATTCTTCAACGCGACCCAGTTTGTTTGTCAATAGACCGTATCCGTTTAATGCACCAATTGAGCTGCCAGCGACAGCCTTAATTTGACTGATGGGTATGGTTTCTAATAAAGCGTTAATAAAGCCAATTTGATAGGCACCTTTAGAAAGTCCACCCGATAGTACCAATCCAACATTTAACATCACTATTCTCCAATTCTACCAATACATAACTTTAGTCACTGAAATTATCGATTATTAATCCAACAGGGCAATGATCACTACCCATAATTTCTGCGTGAATTTGACTGTCTTTAACGACAGGCATTATGCGTTTAGACACAATAAAATAATCAATCCGCCAGCCAGCATTATTTTTACGGGCATTAAACATATAACTCCACCAAGTATAAGCAATTTTTTCTGGATATAGATGGCGAAACGTATCGGTAAATCCACTGTCTAAAAGTGTACTAAATTGCGTGCGTTCTTCGTCAGTAAAACCAGCATTCCGGCGGTTTGATTGTGGATTCTTTAAATCAATCTCGTGATGCGCTACATTTAAATCACCACACAATATCACGGGTTTTTTTGTATCAAGTCTCTTCAAGTATGCTCTAAAATTATTTTCAAATATCATTCTGTAGTCAAGTCTTAACAGTTCTCTTTTTGTGTTGGGTACATACACATTGACGAAGTAAAATTCTGGGTATTCTAATGTAATGATTCGGCCTTCATCATTATAGCCTTCACCATCAATCCCGTATACCACCGACAATGGTTTATTTTTTGCAAGTACCAACGTCCCAGAATAGCCTGGTTTAATGGCATCATTCCAGTATGCGTTATATCCCTCAAAAGAAAACTCTGCTTGAGATGCCTTCATTTTAGTTTCTTGAATGGCGAAAAGATCGGCGTCCATGGCATTAAAAAAATCCATAAACCCCTTTTTCATGCAAGCCCTTAATCCATTGACGTTCCATGAGATTATATGCATTAAATCACTCCATTTCATACCAAATTATTATACCATAAAGTACGTGTGATGTGGGCTCAAATTTAATAAAAAGCATTAAAAAAGCAGTTCATTTGAACTGCTTTTCATGGTCATATGATTACTTTTTGATTGCGCCGACATATCTGTCAGTGCCGATTTCAGCAAAAATGATGTAATAAGTGCCTGCTTCCATAACAACTGGGTTATCATTCCATGCACCAGCACCATCAATATTTTCTTCCATGAATGGTGGTACATAAACAACATCAGGTGTTAAGTTATTGAATTTACCACTTTCAGGACTTTGACCCCACCATAGTGGTATTTCTTCGTCATCTGATGCGGTACGAACAACTTTGAAAGTCAAGTTGCCATCAAAAGCATACTCAACCCCATCAATCGTATAGTTTGCACTCCATCCTGCTTCACCTGCTGGGAATGTTGCTTCTAAAACGTATAGTGCTGTTGCACCTCTTAAATCACTTCGTAATGAAGATACACGATCGTCGTTGAGTGCGATTGCTTCCATTTTGTATTGTTCTACACCAATTGCATCGCCCCAACCTGCAAAGTTACCTGTTAAGAAATGTGACGCGTCCTCACGTTCTAATATCGTGCCGGCACCACATGCTGCCAATAAAAATATTGAAAATACTAATACTGTAAAAATACTTAATTTTTTCATCGAATTCTCCTCTATTTTTTTGTTTTTAAAAGATAACTAATTTTAGCACTCAGTCTTTGAAAAGTCAACTCACAAGCGCAAGTAACCGATTACATGTATTTATTATATCACTTTAAAATAACACTGGTTAAACCTTCTAAGGTCAACGTTTGTCCTTCAAGTTTGGCTATGCCTAATCCGGCATACCCACGAATATGTGTGAATGTGTGCTCAGTTGTTTGACTTAAATCGATAGTAATTGGTGCGTCACTGGTGTTATGAAATACACCGACAGTGCTGTTTTCATAGGTTGAAAGAAAACCCCCAAAAGAAAAATGATTATCAAACTGTAACGGTGTATACTCACCACGTGCGATTTCTGGATTGGCATAACGCAACATGATAATTTTTTTATAGTGCGTTAGCAAGGCCTGCGGATCGGAGATTTGGTCATTGACTGTACCATTAATTTGGTTGTCCCTAGCATACGTTGAGCCGATGGGGTCGCGAACACTGTCGCCATCTCCCCATAACATCGCTAACCTTCGATTGGCATCGGTGTTTTCACTACCTCTAGAACCCCGCATCCCAATTTCTTCACCATAATAAATAAAAGGTGTCCCATAAGTCCATAAGTAAAGGGTGGCAGCCATATGCATGCGATGATTTTCCAACGAGAGATACCCTGCGGCTCTATTCATATCATGATTTGATATAAACGGTTGTAGTATGGCATCCGGGTTGATTTCTTTAACGGCTGCTTTATAGCCTGCCAAATAATGTACATAACTGTTTATTGGTTCAATACCATTGGCCGTGGCAGCAATCGCCCCACTCGATTGGCTCATGCCGAAATCGAAGTTATTGAATGCCGCGTAATACGGTAAAATCGCGGCATCTCCAGCCCACATTTCACCAACAACATAAGCGTCTTCTTTAACGTTGCGGACTGTTTCCATAAACCATTGCCAAAACTCGACATTGCGTGCGGTTTCATCCAAATAAATGTACTTAACTGCATCCAATCTAAAACCTTTAACCCCAATATTTAACCAAAACTCAATAATGTCAACCAATTCTTGACGTACCAATGCACTGTCTAAGTTCAGTTCAGGCATTTCACTCCAAAAATTACCTTCGTAATAAAGATCGCCAGCAAATGGGTAATAGATTCTTCCATTAATTTTTTGTTCGTGAGTCACGAGTGTGTAATACTCTAAATATGGATTGTCCCAATCTTCATTTCGGTATGCTTCTTTCGCAGCACGAAACCAAGGATGATAACTCGATGTATGGTTCACTACTAAGTCAATAATAATGTCGATTCCACGTGCTTGTGCTTCATCAACCAGTTGCTTGAAATCGTCGATGGTACCATACTGTGGATCAATTGCTTTATAATTTGTGGTGTCATATTTATGATAGCTTGGTGATGGCATAATAGGCATTAACCACAATCCTGTCACACCCAAACTTTTACCTGAGTTTAAATCACCATCGTTTAAATAATCAAGACGATTGATAATCCCTTGTATATCTCCCATACCATTCCCTGAAGCATCCGAAAAGGCCCCGACAAATATCTCGTAATACACTCTATAATTATCATTTAACATGATGGCTTCTCCCTGGTCTAAAGTCACTTGATACTCAGGCTTTTGACGGCATGCGACCACAGAAAAAAGCATGATGATTAAGAGTGTTATAAATCCTAGTTTTTTCATTAAATCTCTCCTTAATCAAACGGGTTTTAACCTTTTACTGCACCGGCCGTAACGCCTTCAATATAGTAGCGTTGCATCATTAAAAACAAAGTCACAATTGGTACAGCAACAATCAAACTACCGGCCGCAAACATGGTGAACTGGTTACCATCGGCATATTGACTGCCGTGGACCATATAGTATAGGCCAACAGCAACCGTATGAAGATGTCGGTTGGTTTCACCCAAAATCACTCGGGCAAAGATAAAGTCCATCCAAGGCCCAGTGAAAGCCAATAAGGCTGTATAGATAATGATTGGCTTACTGATTGGTAAAACGATTTTGGTGAAGATGATGAGATTGGTCGCACCATCAATACGGGCAGACTCAATCAATGAGTTAGGAATAATATCAAAAAATCCTTTGGCCACATAAAACCCTAGTCCTGAACCCGCTGAATACACCAATATCAAAGCAAATAAGGTTTCTGTGAGTCCCAGTGCTTTTAAAATGTAATAGATGGCAATCATTGACATGAATCCTGGAAACAGCCCAACAATGATTGCAATGTTTAAAAACAGTTTTCGTTGCCTAAACTTGATTTTACTCATAACATAGGCGACAGACAAAGTCATGATTGTTGATAAAATAAACGATACCGTTGCCACAAACAGCGTGTTTAAAAACCAACGTGGAAAGAGTGTGTTTTGGAACAAATTAACAAAGTTGTTAAGTCCAAAACCTTTTGGGATGTAATGAGATACCACTGTCCCAATCAAAATACCATCACGGAATTCAACGCGGAACGAGTGTAAAACAATCCACATGATTGGGTAAAGCCATAGTAAAGCAAGTGCAATTAAAACGACATAGGCAAATATCGTAGAACGCAGTTCTTGTTTTTTCGCACTTTTATGATGAACTTTTAATTCAGGGATGGCTTGTTTTTTATTCATTGGATCTTCGATTGTCATCATTGGAAGGTATCCTCCTCTTTATAGGCTTTACTACGTCGGTAAGATATGAGTGTTGCACTCGCTGTAATGATGAATGTAAAAATCGCAATAACCGACCCAATGTTAACATCGCCTTCTTCAATCGTTAAACGATAAAGCCATGTAACCAATAGGTCAGTTTTACCCGCAATATTGCCCGGTACATTGGGCTCACCACCCGTCAATAAGAAAATGATGTTAAAACTGGTAATATTGCCGATAAACGAGGTAATTAAATACGGGGTTGTAATAAAAATGATGTAAGGTGCGGTAATATTAAAAAATGCTTGTCGCTTTGAAGCCCCATCAATTTGTGCAGCTTCATAAGTATCTTTAGGAACATTCATTAAAATACCACTGGTCATTAACATCGTATAGGGTACACCAATCCATAAGTTTATGGTTAGTACTGAAATTCTTGCGGTGGTCGCAGTTTTTGCTTGAGACAAAAAGGCAAAAGGCTCATCGATGAGTCCGATGTTAAGTAAAGCGGCGTTTACTGGGCCATGTTCTGAAAGTATTTGTTGCATCGCAAGCAAAGAAATAAACTGAGGTAAAGCAATCGTTAAAATGAACACAGTGCGCCATAGTTTTTTAAACTTAACAGTACGTTTATTAATGACTAACGCCAATAAAATACCAGCGATGTAGCATGTGAATGTCGCAAAAAATGCCCAAATTAACGTCCAACCTAAGACTGGAAAAAATCGTTCTGCGATTTCACCGGTGCCAGTGAAAATTGCAGTGAAGTTTTCAAAACCGACCCACTTAAACAAGTTGAGTCCTGGTCTTACTTCACGATCAAAATCTGTGAACGCAATAAAAATCATAAACAATGTTGGTAAAATTGTGAATGTTAAAACACCGATAATGGTTGGTGTCAGTAACAGCACATGAAAACGGCTATCAAACAATGCGGTAACGTCATCTTTAAATGTTGTTGGCTTTGCCCCGCTACGCACCAATAAGTCGGATGCATATGCGCTTTTTATGTTGGTTAAATAGGTAATAATGAACACCATGATTAGTCCAAATGTGACAACACCAAACAGCAACATTAGCATTGAATTGTCTGCAAGCGCACCAAACAATGTTCCTTCTTCTGTGCCCAGTGTGATAAAATTACCAAGCGCCTTAAAGCCAATTGGGGTATTGTTAATTTCAGGGTTAAAGATAAAAATTGAAAGAAACAACACTTGCAATCCTAAAAAGATAAGGCCCTTAGCAAATTGCTTGTGATATATGTTTCCAGACCCCATCACAAGATGTGACATTTTCGTGCCAATACTTCCTGTCTTAAACCGTGTTATATACTGTTTACCACCCGATAAAACGCTGTTCATCGTGTTTTGAATAAAACGTATAAAGCCATTGTGTTTTGATACGTCTTGGTCCATGCTGGTTCCCCCCTTTACACATGATAGTGAATCATTGTTGTGACACAATGATTCACTGAACTTTTATTTATCTTTCACCAAACCAAATACGTTGAACACGTTCCATTTCAGCAAATATCAGTGCGTCGGTTGTAAATGCATTGTCTGGATCTCTTAATATTGCCAAAATTAAATCGGGTGCACCACGTTGATAGTAATACACATTGAATCGTGCTTCTGCACCAAACGGTTGTGGGATTCCGTAATCAAACATACTCAATTGTGCTACTGCCAGTTGTGTACTAATGTCATCGTTTTGCATTGCTGAAAATTCAGATAATGCGTTTTTGTATGCTGGCAATGTGTTGTTTTGAATGTATGATTGTTCTTGTACGTCTTTGTGTGATAAGAACAATAGTATGTCTTCTAAATATTCGAGTTTGTCACTACTACGGTTCATGACAAACATCTTAGTGTCTGTAAATGTTCCTGATTGGAACACTGTGCCTGGTTGAATTTCACCATAAGCATCCGCTTCGGTGATGGTAAACTGTGGTAAGACTGCAATGCCTAAATTATCGCCAAGCGATGCACGTGCAGCACGGAAATGCCAAGCACCACCAATCACTGATAAGATTGCTTCATTGGCAAAATCAACTTCCCATCCTGAGTCTGATGGTTGTCTTGCACCATTTGGATCTTGGAAAAAGCGTTGCCCCCATTTAAGAACTGACATCGTATCATCGCCGAGGCCAAAGGTGTTTTCTAAAACACCATCTTCATATAGTTTTAGACTGGTACTACCGGTTTCGGCATTGGTCGCTAAGACTAAAAATGAATTGTTAAACCCATCCGTTCCTGTTATTGATAATGCGCGCTTGTTATTGGCTTTGGCAACGTCCCAAATACCTTCCCAAGTTTCTACATCATCTTCATTTAAAAAGTCCTTGTTGTAGTAAAGGATTAGTGCTTGGGCTTCGTAAGGTACACCGAAAGTGTATGTTTCGCCCCCCACAGAACCTTTGATAACACGTAAGAAAGTTTCTGGATTTTGGGCTTCAATTTGTGCCAATAAGGCAGGATTTTGAATCGGTTGAATGGCACTTGCCCCTGAAATTAAACGTCCCAAATTATCGTGGGCAACCGTTAAAATGTCTGGTCCAGCATCCATATCATCTAAGAATGTTGCGGCAGCTGAACCTGTGTCTGCGGCACGCACTTCAATCTGAAATGGAAATTCACTGTCGTTTACGCTGTTGTAATATTCAACATACTCCACCATTTTGGCTTCATAAAATTCTTGAACTTCGGCACCAACCCAAATAACAAGTGGGTCTTGGCGTGAGCAACCCCACATGATGAGTGATGTCATCATGATTAACGATAACAATACTATTTTTTTCATTGTATTTCCTCCTTTGTTTTTTTTAATATATGCTGTGTAAGCGTTTTGTTTTATGCTTAATGATACCATAAAATGAATTGTGTTATCAAGATGTTAGCTTGTGTATTGGCGATATTTCATATGTAACCCTTACCATCATTTTTTAACTTGTAACGCTTGAAATATAAGTCAATTTAAGCGATACTTAAACCAACCATGAAAACGGTTTAACTTTGATGTTTACGTTTAAGAAATAAGGAGGTCTAATAATGAAAAAATTATGGGTCGTAATCATGCTTTTTATCAGTGTTTTTACGTTATCTACAGTGCTTGAAGCGCAAAGCAAAACAACACATATTTATGTCCACTACTATCGCTATAATGGTGATTACGATGGATGGAATGTCTGGATGTGGCAAAATGCACCCGCAGCTTTGGGTGGTAATGCTTATCAATTTGAAATTGACAATACCGATGAAACGGTCAATTTCGGTGGGGTAGTTGCTAAAATTGCACTCGAAGGTGATTTAGAAAACACATCACGTGCAGGCATTATTGTCCGCTTGGGTGAGTGGGCAGCAAAAGATGGTGAGGTTGATCGTTTTATTGACGTTGAACCGACCAGCCCAGGTGGGATTCAGCACGTGTATTTAGTGCAAGGTGATTTACGCATCGGCAGTGCGCCTGATGATCCAGCAGGACCTGATCGTAATCCGAAATTTCTGATTGCCTATTTTGAGGCCATGAACAAGATTTATTTCCAAGCAACCGAATCGGTTGATACAACATCTTTGCGCGTGTTAGCCAATGGTTTACCAATCACAGTTGAATCCGTTGAAATCACCAATAATACTGGGGTAGTTACGCTTTCAGATACGGTTGATTTCGGTTTGGATTACATGATTGAAACACAGTTTTCCAATCATCATGTGGGCAACTATGCTGTGACTTACGATGGCATTTATGATTCTGCGGCCTTTGAGGCTGCTTATGGGTATATGGGCAACGATTTGGGTGCACGGGTTGTTGATGGAAAAACGCATTTTAAAATTTGGGCACCCATATCAAGTTCGGTCACATTAAAAGTTTATGACACCGGTACGCCAAGTAATTATGGCGGCACCAATACGCCAGTTTTCACCCTAGCAATGCAGCCCTCAGAAAAGGGTACTTTCTCAGTGTCTGTCGATGATGACTTACATGGTTATTATTATACTTACTATGTCACAAATGGCAGTGCATCCCATGAGGTGATTGATCCTTATGCACGCAGTGCAGGAATCAATGGTTTACGGGGGATGATTGTCGACTTTTCACGTGTGAATCCTCAAGGTTTCTTGTATAACGACCGTCCTAACAATATGACGCATCCTACTGATGCCATCGTATATGAGTTACAAGTTCGCGATTTAACTTCCCATGAAAGTTGGACCGGTTCTGAGGAAAACCGTGCACGTTATTTGGGATTGATTGAATCAGGGACATCGTATAATGGTGTGAGTACTGGTTTTGATCATATTGTTGAACTCGGTGTGACCCATGTTCAATTGTTACCGTTTTTCGATTTCGGTCATGTTGATGAAACGCGGGTTTTAGAACCTGGCTATAATGCATTCAACTGGGGTTACATGCCAATGAACTTCAATGTGCTTGAAGGTTCATTTTCTGCAGATCCTTATGACGGATTGGTACGTGTTCAAGAGATGAAACAGGTCGTGATGGGATTTCATGATGCCGATATCCGTATTATTATGGATGTTGTTTATAATCATACAGGGTTAACTGCAGACTCAAACTTTAATTTAATTGTCCCAAATTACTACTTCAGAAAAAATCCTGATGGGTCATTTTCAAACGGTTCAGGTACCGGTAATGAAACCGCGTCTGAACGCATTATGATGCGCCAGTTTATTTTAGATTCTGTCCAGTTTTGGGCACAAGAATATAACATATCAGGTTTTCGATTTGATTTAATGGCTTTGCATGATGTTGAAACAATGAATCAAATTGTTGAGTTACTGCATGGTATTGATCCAACCATTATGGTTTATGGTGAACCATGGATGGGTGGGTCGACACCGCTACCGGCTTCGCTTCAAGCCGGTAAACAAAATTTAATGCAAATGCCTTACGTGGGTGCGTTTAATGATGACTTAAGAGACGCTGTTAAAGGCTCTGTGTTTGCCCGTGATCAGGGTGGTTTTATTCAAGGTGATTTCTCGAATCAAGTGATTACGCGTATGCGTTATGGTATTGCCGGTGGCATAGATTACGAGGGCATTAACGGTGCACTGTTGAGTCCAGTAAAAATATGGCATGGTGAACCTTATAAAACGGTGAATTATGTCACTGCACATGACAACAATACACTTCATGATAAGTTGTATCAAACGCTTGAGCCTTTTGACCAACTCGATCGTTTATTTGCGATGCAAAAACAAGCGAACGCCATAGTTTTAACATCACAAGGCATTGCTTTCTTACATGCAGGTGATGAGTTTTTACGCTCAAAGCCCCATGTTTCGGGTAGTGGCTTTGATCACAACAGTTATGAGTCTTTAGATTCTGTTAACCAACTACGTTGGGATCAAAAAGCAACCGATGAAGGCCTAGAAATGTTTGCTTACTACCAAGGTTTGATTGCCTTAAGAAATGCACACCCATCATTTAGAATGCCAAATGCTGCGGCAATTCGTAATCATTTAACGTTTTTAGAAGATGGTGATTCGGGGATGATTGCATTTACGTTATCAAATTATCAAAATTTAGATGCGTGGAATCACATTTTAGTTATTCATAACGCGCAAGATAAAACGCAACGTTTACGCTTGCCAAGCGATGGTGGGTGGGTATTGGTTGTGAATGAAACGGTTGCGACTGGTTCAGAAATAACTCAGTATCTTGGTGGTCAACGAATTCTCATTCCCGCACACAGCACGTATGTGCTTTATCAAGACTCAAGTATTGACGATACCAATCCTTGGCCACTGATGATACTTTACAGCGCACTTGGTTTGACTGTGATTGGGCTTATTAGTGGGGTTATCTTCATACAGGTTAAACGTAAAGTTTGACTTGCCATTGATTAAGTTAAGATTTCTTTGTATAATAATTCTATCTATGGTTCAAGTCGTTAAGAGAGGAAAGTGCTGATGAGTCAAGACAATGCGATGAAAAGTATTATGTCAAAAGCAATTTGTCAAGCAAGAAATACGATGAACGATAATATTGGAGGTCCGTTTGGGGCTGCTGTGATGGACGCTGATGGGAATCTTGTTGCCGTTGCATCAAACTCTGTACTTAATGATCACGACCCAACCGCTCACGCTGAAATTAACGCAATCAGAAAAGCAGGAAAAATACTGGGTACCCACGATTTATCTGGATGCACAGTCATTACGACTGCATTTCCGTGTCCAATGTGTTTGAGTGCCATCATTTGGGCTAATGTTAAAGAAGTCATCTATGGTGCACGTTCTAAAGATGCTGATGCGATTGGTTTTAGAGATCAATTTATTTACGATTTAATTCGTGGTGGCTTTAAAGATCAACGCATTTTAAAACTTGATGAAGCCTACCGAGATGAGTGTTTAACTTTATTTAAAGAGTACAAGGAAAAGAATAAACAATTGTATTAAAAAAACGCGAGTTTAAATTAAAACTCGCGTTTTCTTTAGCTTATTTGTCCCCCATGGTCATTGCCATGACAGCTTTAGCGGTGTGTAAACGATTTTCGGCTTCTTGATAAACAATTGAATGCGGTCCATCAATGACAGCGTCGTCAACTTCGTTACCACGATCGGCTGGCAACGCATGCATATAATACACTTTTGGTTTACCAAGTTTGATCATCGCCTCAGTACATTTCCAATCACGGTATGATTCCAATAAATTATCAATCACTTGTTCGCTAGGGTTGGTTACCCAACTACCCCAGTTTTTCGGAATGACAATGTCAGCATCTTTGTATGCTTGGGCCATGTTATGGGTAATTGTGAGTGACCCACCATTGGCTTTTGCATTTTCGTGTGCTTTTTCAATGACCCATTCTGGCAAGTCATAACCCTCAGGGTATGCCAGTGTTACATCAATCCCGTATCGTGGGAATAATAAAACTTGCGTGACGGGAACACTGATTGGTTTTTTATGACTTTTTGCGTAAGCCCAGATAATTGAAACTTTTAGATTTTTGGTGTCCCCACAAACCTCTTGAATTGTCATTAAGTCGGCGAGTCCTTGCATCGGATGATACAAATCACATTGCAAGTTCATGATTGGGACTGTGGCATGTTCTGCCATTGCACGAAGATAGTGATTGCCGATGCCCCAGTTACAAATTCGACAGGCGATGCCATGACCATAACTTGATAAAATCACGGCGGTATCTTTAGGACTTTCTCCGTGAGCTATTTGCATGGTTGAGGTGTCTAAGAATGTGGCATGGCCGCCAAGTTGTGCAAGGCCAGATTCCATGGAGTTACGGGTGCGTGTTGATTGTTCAAAAAACATAAGAAATGCTGTTTTATGGTCAAGATACGGTGTCGGACGATTGTTTAAAAAATCGTCTTTTAATTTTTTAGATACTTCTAACAGTGTGTCAATTTCTTCTTTGTTCCATTCTTCTAATGTGATGAAATGTTTGCCTTTATAAAGTGGTTTCATGGACACTCTCCTTATTTTTTTAGTGTGTTTAAGTACATTAGTGGTAGTGCGGCATAAAATGCGGTCGCGGTAATTAGCTCGGTTTTGAAAGTGACTTCGTTGGGTGCGTGCGCTTGATCTTCATGACCAGGACCAAAACCGATACATGGAATGTTGTATCGTCCCATGATTGAGACGGCATTGGTTGAAAAAGTCCATTTATCGACTAACGGTTCTTTGTTAAAAAGCTGTTTAAAAGTATCGACACTGCTTTGACATACAATATGGTCTTCTGGCAATACCCATGTTGGAAAATAAGCATCGGTTGGGTATATTAAACCGGTGTATGACGGGCGCTCATAAGTATACATTTCAACGGTTGCTTGTGCTTTTTTTACAGAATCTAAGTGACGAATTTCAGCCAAGGCACTTTGAAAGGTTTCGCCATGGGTTAATCGTCGATCAATAGATATATGACACCCATCGGCCACGGCACAACGTGAAGGTGAACTGTAAAAGATTTCACTGACTGTAAGTGTGCCTTTTCCTAAAAATGGATCGTCGCCTAAATGCTGATTGAGTTGTTCTAACTCGATTAAAATTGGTGCCATTTTGAAAATGGCGTTATCACCACGTTCTGGTGCACTACCATGACAACTAATGCCTGCGGTTGTTACTTTGATTTCCATTCGGCCACGGTGACCGCGATAAATGTTGCATGAGGTTGGTTCGGTAATGACAACAAATTCTGGTTTAAGTTTGACTTCTTCAATTAAATATTGCCAACACAAACCATCGCAGTCTTCTTCTTGTACAGTGCCCGTGATGAGCAGGGTGTAATCATCTTCAAGTCCAAGTGTTTTAATGATTTTACCAGCATAAACCATTGAAGCCATGCCACCTTCTTGATCACTGCCACCTCGACCACCGATAACCTCAGCATCTTCCATGCCTTTATACGGATCAAACTTCCATTGTTTAATGTCTCCGATACCGACGGTATCAATGTGTGCGTCCATGGCAATCACGTGATTGCCATGACCGATACGGCCAATGATGTTTCCCATTGGATCAATCATAATTTCGTCGAATCCAACTTTTTCCATTTCTTCTTTAATTCTTAAGACGACTTTTTCTTCATCGCAAGATTCACTAGGAATCGCAATCATATCACGTAAAAATTGATTCATTTCAGGTGCAAATTGTTGGGCTAGTTTGAGAATTTCTGTGAATGGAATTTTCATATTTGTTCCTTTCTAAGCGTTTTAATCGTCGTGTTATAGTATTCAACTTTCTGATACGCTTCTTCCCAAAAAGCAGGGTCTTTCATAGCATCTAAATAACTTTTTTTATACCCGAACTTAAGCCAATCCGACTCTTTTTGTTTGAATAATTGTTCTTTACTTAATGCGTCTTTAACCGGTTTAATATCGGCGGTGTCCATGCCTTTAAATGTTGCATCAAACCATTGTGATAGCACCGCATGATTGATCGTTTTTTCACGTTTTTCTAAATCAATTAAAACACTGTCGTAACGATCAAACCCATCAGTAGCCATCGTTACAATATTGTCTGCGTCAGTTAGCTTAAGTTTTTTTGCCATTTTTATTGAGGCTAAAATATTGCAAATACCTGACACACCGAACATGTCTTTTAATGCCATCGCAGTGTCATGGTCAATACCGTTTTCTTTGAGTATTTCTAATCCATCATAAATTACCTTTAACCCTTTAACAGAGTCATCATCTTTGATAAGTACCAAATAGTCTGTATTAAGCACATTGTGAATTAGTGTACACATTTTGTCGCCGATACCCTCAATTTTATGTTGACCACGACCACCATTCATCAGTGTTGAACACTCATAAGGTTCAACTGCGGCGATTTCACATTCGTTGAACTTTGTTTTTAAGTGGTCACCAGCTGCAAGTGTTCCAGCACTGCCTGGTGCAGAAACAAACAATCGTACCCGTTCATTACCAATCCCCTTGACTGCTGAGATTGCGCTGTGACCTGTGACATGACGGTGAAAGCGGTAATTCGGCATAAGCTCAAACTGAGCCAGTGCGTAATACTTAGGGTTTTTCATAAGTTTATGGGTTTTTTCTAGGGTTAAAATAACATCTGATTCAGTGCCAGGCGTTAACATCAGTTGACCGCCGTAATCTTTAATTCTTTTGTAGCGCTCAGCGCTCATGTTATCGGGCATGATAACGATTGATGGCATCTTAAGTAAATGACTGATGTAAGTAACCCCAATCCCAAAATTACCGGTAGACGGCCCTAAAATCGTATGTTTTTCTGGGTCGATTAGACCATCAATATAGCCTTCAATCATGGTCGCATAGGCTGGACCAACTTTGTGTGATCCTGAGGGAAAATGTTTGCCTAACATGACAATTATATTGGCATCGACGCCTGTCAGTGCTTTAGGTAAAAGCACTTTATGAACATCAGTACCGTTAGGTTTCCATGTGATATTAAATAAATTGTTTGGATCGAATTCATCGTGCTTAGCGAGTTCTCTAGCTTTTTGGTATTTTTCTTCTAGTTGCATCGGGTTGAGCATTTCATCGTAATTGGGTCCTATTTTCATTGATTTCATGTTTTTCTCTCCTTGTTCAACCGCTGTTTAATCGCAGTCAGTGATGGTGCGATACTATGTTTTTCTTGAATCAATTTCATGGCGTTTTTAGGATCTTTAAGTCCGTTCCCAGTAATAATGAGTGTCACCGATTCATTGGCACTAATTATTTTTTTATTTAATGCCTCAAGCAGTCCAGCCAGAGATGCCGCAGCGGCAGGTTCTGCAAAAACACCTTGGGCAGAGCCCAATTGCGCCATACTTTCTAAAATTGCCTGATCGCTGACTTTAAGCCAATGACCTTTTGAGTTTTTTACCGCATTGAGTGCTTTAATTGGGTTTCTCGGCACCCCCACTGAAATGCTGTCAGCAATGGTGTTTTCTTTGGTAATTTTTAAGGAACTTTGGGTGTCAAATGCATCAACAAATGGACTGCATCCTTCACTTTGAACGCCAAGTAATTTAGGAATTTTATCGATGAGCCCACACTGTTTCATGTCATAAAACCCTTTATAAACACCGGCAATAGTGCACCCATCACCAACAGAAACAATCACCCAATCGGTTGGTTTGAAGTCAAGTTGTTCGGCAATCTCATAGGCAACTGTTTTTTTACCTTCAACCAAATGTGGATTGATGGCCGCATTGCGATTATACCAACCAAAATGGGCAATCGCTTGTTTAGATAGTTCGTAAGTGGCTTGGTAATCACCATCGACTTGGAAAATAGTTGCGCCATATATCGATAATTGCATGCGTTTGCCATCGGGGATGCGTTTAGGGACAAAAATCATTGTTTTAAGACCCACTTTTGC
Source organism: Candidatus Izemoplasma sp. (assembly GCA_007117835.1). Taxonomy (GTDB): domain Bacteria; phylum Bacillota_I; class Bacilli_A; order Izemoplasmatales; family Izemoplasmataceae; genus CSBR16-107. The sequence continues at coordinate 25,718 of SKFU01000042.1, forward strand.
AGCATTACCTGCCAGACTCGTGGCGGCATTGCCTGTTGAACTGCAGGCCACGATCGTTTGGTTGGCGTCACAGGCTTTGATGACTGCAACAACAGATGCCCGGTCTTTTAAAGACCCTGTCGGGTTAAGACTGTCATCTTTTAAATACAGTGTTTTAAGCTTGATTAATTTGGCAATGTTATCGGCTTTGTGCATGGGTGTCCAACCCACGTGTAGGGTATCAATGTTATGTTTATTAGCAACACTCATCATTGGCTTATAACGCCAAATGGAATAATCTTTGTTGGTGTTAAAGTAGTGTTTATCAATTGTTTGACGCATGGCGTGATAATCGTATTCGATATCAAGTATGCCCAGTTCTAAACAATCGTCACAATGCATTAACGTATCATCGAGGTGATAGGTCTTATTGCATCGTGTACAGCGGGCTTGCTTAACGTACTGCATTAAGTCACCTCTTCTTCTATTGGTACGATTTTGAACTCAGTGACATCAAACAATCCTGTGTCTGTAAGCTTAAGTTTTGGAATCACTGGCAATGATAAAAATGCAAGCGTGATGAATGGGTCATCAATGGCTGGATTTAAACCCATTTTTTCAATTGCTTGTGCCATTTGTTTAAGCATTTCTGAGACTTCGTGTGGGTCACGGTTGGTCATAATACCACTGATTTCTAAAGGCATTTTACTGGCTATTTTTTGGTTGTGAATTACCACGATACCACCTTGCATCTCATACAAAGTTTTTATGGCTAAGTGCATGGCATCATCAGTGTCACCGATCACAATAATATTGTGAGAATCATGCGCGATACTTAATGCAATTGCCCCGTTTTTAATGCCGTAACCTTCAACCAAGCCAAGACCAACATTACCGGTGTTTTTGTGTCGTTCTATGACGGCGAGTTTTAAGATGTCTTGTTTGGGATTATTGTGATAAAAGCCATCTTTGATCAACACGTTACGAATAAGTTTTTCTGTGGTAATGTTATTTTCAATGAGGCCGATGACTTTGACGGTGTCACGGGTTAATGCCAATCTTAAATCGATTGTTTTAGGGTCAATGTGGACAGTGTTTTTAACCGCAGAATCGTCATGGCATTGAACACTAAACAATGGTTTTTGGTTTTCTGCGACAAGCACCCCGTCTTTGAACACCAAATGCGGTTCGATGTTTTTAAGTGAATCAAATACAATCAAATCTGCGCGATAATTGGGTGCGACGGCACCAATTTGTTTGAGTTGATAACATTGTGCAATGTTGATGGTGGCCATACGAATTGCCATAATTGGTTCAATACCTGCTTGAATTGCGACGTTAACATTCCAGTTGATATGGCCTTCTTTTTCAATATCTTCTGGATGTTTGTCATCGGTACAAAACAGTAAGCGGTGATGATTGAGTGGTGTGATGCCATTCAATAGTGTTTTTAAATTCCGGGTTGCTGAGCCTTCTCTTAAATGAACATACATGCCACGTTTAACACGTTCTTTGAGTGAGGCAAGTTGTGTGCATTCGTGATCTGTTTGAACACCAGCAGTGATGTAGGCGTTTAGTGATTTAGCGAGAATGTCGGGGGCGTGGCCATCAATCGTTAATGGCTGCATCGTTTTTATTTTTTGGTGGATACTTGCCTCGCCTTCTAGTACCGCAACATAGTCCATCACTTCTCCTAAACCAATGACTTGCGGGTATTTCTTAAGGTAATTAATGTCTTCTAAGGTGATTGTCGCACCAGCATTTTCAAATGCTGTCGCAGGCACACATGATGGGGCCATGATAAAGACATTTAAAGGAATGTTTTGACTGCTTTTAATCATGAACTCAATCCCTTTAACACCACTAACATTGGCAATTTCATGGGGGTCTGCAATAATGGTTGTGGTGCCTTTAGGAACCACGAGTTTGGCAAATGCAGGTGGGGTAACCATGGATGATTCGATATGGACATGGCCATCGATAAAGCCTGGTGCAACATAAGCATGATTGAGATCGATTGTTTCTTTGCCTTGATAATCACCGATACCAACAATTATGCCATCTTCAATGGCAATATCATTAAGCTCAATATCGCCGGTAAACACGTTAATGATCTGTGCATTTTTGAGTACTAGTGTTGCCGGTAGTTCACCCTTAGCGATGCGCATCATAGTTTGAGCATTCATGGTCTACTTGCCTCCTTTATAATATGATTGATAAAATCAGCAATAAGGTTTAGTGCGACTTGTTTACGGTAGACACGGTTAGACCGTTGGTCATCGATGGGTTGGATGTAAGGCGCGTAAGCGGCTTGAAGTTGCTCGATTTTAGTGCTTAAGTCATTGATATTCAACCCAATAATCATGTTTTCAATGTCACGCTGGCGGACGATTGTTGCACTGACTGCGCCAAACGCCATACGAATATCAGTCAGTGTATTGTTGTTAATCTTATATGTCCCAGCAAATGATATTTTGGCGATTGCGTCGGCACGTCTGCCGCCAACTTTCTGATAGTAATGTCCAGATTCATCGTGTTTAGGAATGATAATTTGCGTAAGAAGCTCATCGGCGCGAATACCCGTTTTTTTGGGTCCGGTAATGCATTCACTCAACCGTATTTTACGCGAATTTTGATGACTTTGTAGTACCACTTCTGTATCCCACAAGTAAAGCGGGACAAGTGCATCTCCGGCGGGGCTTGCATTGACAATATTTCCCGCTAAAGTCGCGACATATCGAAGGGCTGGTGAGGCCATTTCTAAAATCACTTTCCTTAGTAATGGTGGGACTAAGGCATGACTATTTAACGTTTCTAGTGGCGTCATTGATTGAATGATGATTGCCGCATCATTACTGCTTATACCTTGGAGTGCTTTTAGGTTCATAATATACATCACATGCGCTTTAAATCGTGGTGATAAGTCGCTATGATTACGATATTGTATCATTGCATCTGTGCCACCACCAATGATTTGGTATGGGTGTTTAGATAGTGCTTCAAGTGCTTCATTTAAAGTGTTTGGTATTAAATGTTTTACCATAAGCCTTCACCACGCTTTGCGGCGCTTTGAATGGCTTTAACAATCATGTTATACCCAGTACAACGGCAGAGATTTCCGCTGATGCCAATGCGTATTTGGGCGTCTGTGGGTGCAGGGTTTTGATTTAATAGGCTTTCTGCGGCTAGAATCATACCGGGTGTACAAATACCGCATTGGACTGCGCCTGCCTCAGCAAAACTGTTGGATAAAACATCAAAACGTGCTGTTTTTGCGTACCCTTCGATGGTCATGATAGAACGTTTATGAACCGACGCAAGGGGTAAACAACAACTGTTGGTAATGTGACCATCAAGCAATATGGCACAAGCACCACATTCGCCTTCACCGCAACCTTCTTTGGATCCTTTTAGGTTGAAGTCTTTGCGTAAGACATCAAGCAAACGACGGCTTGGGTCAGTCTTAATAGTTTGTTCAGTGCCATTCAACATAAATTTAATGGTCATCATCATGCATCAACTCCATTATATATTCTGGTGTTGCGGGAATTTTCTTGATTGGTTTTTTAATTGCCATTTCAATCGCCATTGCGACTGCAGGTGCACCACCCACTAAGGTCAGTTCACCAGCACCTTTGGCCCCATATGGTCCCAACGCAAATGGGTTATCATACAAGTGGGTTTGGGTCGGTGCCATATCGACGGCGGTGGGAATAATATAGTCGGTCATATTTTTTTGTTTGAGTTGCCCTTGTTCGTGAACCATGACTTCTAAATAACCATAGGCAACACCTTGTGCTGTGCCACCATCGGCTTGCCCAAGGACAATCGTTTCATCGAGTGCTTTGCCAACATCATAAACACTCCATATACCGATAATATTGACTTGATACGTGATTGGTGATACCTCGACTTCAACAATATTTACGCCCCAAGAATACGCTGGGTAAGCATCTCCTTGGAATGTTTTTTCATCCCAAACAATCCATTCGGGTTGTTTATAACGTTTTATGACTTCTAGTGGTGTTTTTGATTGCCACAGTGATTTCATTTCTAAAGCGGCTTGATTCACTAGACCACCAACAATCATCGCCGTTCTAGAGGCAACGGTTGGCCCTGAATCAGGCACATCGTCGGTATCAGGGTAATCAAAATGTACCTGTTCAATCGGGATTTCTAGTGTGTGTGATACGATTTTAATGAGTGTTGTTTTTGCACCTTGTCCCATATCAACAGCCGCAACTAAAATATACACGTGATCGTGATCGTCTTTTCTTAATTTCACTTGTGCATTGATGTGGGTTGATTCACCACTACCTGTAAAGCCACAGCCATGCAAGAAATAACTCATGCCAATCCCACGGTTTGGCATGGTTTTATACGCTTTAACTTTGTCGTGAAACTGAGCCATTTCAGTGGCTTTTTGGATCATTTTAGGCATGATGATAGGGTCTCTAAAGAGCCCAGAGGTTGAGGTTTGATCCCCTTGTTTTGCAAGATATTGCATTCTAAAACTGTAGGGGTCTTGGTTTAATTGTTTGGCCAGATGATGCATAAACATTTCGATCGCAAAAATCATTTGCGGCGCACCAAAGCCTCTGAATGCACCATTGGGTACGGTGTTTGTCTTAAAAACGTCACCTGAAACAGCCAAGTGCTTAATCGTATATGCATTTGTAACAGCGATCAGCGCTCTTGATAAAACCACGCCACTTAAGCCGATATATGCACCGCCATCGAGGGCAACTTTAGCACGAATACCAACAATGTTATTATCGGCATCGATGGCCGCTTCCATTGTTGTTTTTGAGGGGTGACGTTTGGTTGTTACACTCATGTCTTCTTCGCGCTCAAAGATCAATTTAATCGGTTTTTGGGTTTTACGGATAGCAATCGCAAGTTGACAGGCAATGAGTGATGGGTATTCTTCTTTGCCACCAAAAGCACCGCCTACAGCGGCTTGGATTACACGCACATTATCTGGGTGTGTATCCAAGGCAGAAACGACTGCGTTTTTTACGTAATATAGACATTGAACTGAGCCAATCAGTGTGACTTTTTCAGCAGTTTCTGGGTAACCAATAAATCCTTGTGGTTCAATGTATGCTTGTTCCTGATACCCAGTTTCATAGGTTTCTTTAATAATCTTTTTAGCCTGTTTAAAAACCGGATCTGGATTGCCTTTTGTGAACTGGTAGTCAATGACGCTTTTTTGATAGGAAAAGAGGGGTTCTAACGGTTGTATATCACAGATAATTTTATCATGGATATCATATAAAACACGTTTGTCTTCACCCACGATTAACGCGATCGGTTCACCGATGTGTTCAACAGTATCTTCGGCGAATATTTTCCAATCTTCAAATATCATTTTTACGAAGTTTTTACCCGGAATATCCCGATAATCGATAATCGTATAGCCTGACGGTAGCGGTGGGTAATGAATGGCTTTAATGATGCCTTTTGCGATGGGTGAACGTAAAGTAATGGCGTGAAGCATGCCCTTTATATCAATGTCACCGACATACTGTGCTTTACCTTGCATCCGCGCATGCGCATCAAGTTTATGGATGGATTGGCTGATGTCTTTATGCATAGAGACCTCCTATTCCATGATGATTGCTTGTTTTGGACATTTTGATACGCACAGTCCACATTGAAAGCATTTGTCATCATTGAATGTGATGTGGGTAGTAAAATCAATGGCGAAATAAGGACATACTTGTTTACAAATCATACACTCAATACATTTTTCTTTAATTAAAGTTGGTGTGTTTGCTTCGTACACAACGGATTTATCTAGGTGGGTATCAATCACAGATTGCACAGATTCAAAGCCGTATTTATCCAATGATTTTGGCAGTTCAGTCAGTATTTTTTGGTATAAATCTTTGCCTTTAATCAATGCACCTGTCAACATTTGTACGGCACTTGCACCCGCAAGTAAAAACTCGATAACGTCATCGGCTGTGGTGATGCCTCCAACTCCAATGATGGTTAAATCAGGTTCTGCTTGTTTAATTTTATAGACAGTGGCTAAAGCCACAGGTTTTATTGCTGGGCCACTCATCCACACAAATCCTTGATCGTTACCATAAACAATTTTGCGGGTTGCAATGTCGATACGCATTGCTGGTCCAAGTGAGTTGATGGCAACAATGCCATTCGCACCGGCATCTTTAATTGTTTTTGCAAATGCTTCGGGGTTGGGTATATGGGGACTAATTTTCATATAGATGGGTTTATCTGTGTTTTCACGAATTGTTTTTACAGTGTTTTCGATGACTGATAAATCGGTGCCAACATAGTGTGTTGATATCTCGAAAGCGTCTGCGAATGGATCGAGTAAAGGAATTAAAAACGCCATGTCTTCTTTCGTGTAACCCACACTCACAATTAGGGGTCTGTCTTTGATTTTTTGGTGTGCTGGCAATATCTCTTTAATCCATGTTTGATATGGTATTTCGCTCCACAGTTCTGAGTTCATTGCAAATGTTTTGTCGCCGTAAATGCATGGTTTCGGAATTTCTGGTAATGCTTTGGATATCGTTTTTGTGACCACTGCGCCACAGCCACTGTCTTGTATGAATGCCAGTTTTTCAGCATCACCGACAATGGGTCCAGATGCTGGCATCAGTGGGTTGTTGAGTTGAATGCCATTAATGGTGGTTTTAAGTGTCATTTTTGTCACCTTCTTTTTCAAGTTTTTGCCATAATGTTTTGGCACTATGTTGGGCTTTTTTGTAAGCCAACTCTAAATTTTCATCAACGCGGTATTGCTGTACGCGTTTTTTGCCTTTAATCCAAACATCGCTTGGTTTAAAACTTTGAAATAAACCGAAAAATACATGCCCGAATGCATTGGTATCCTTTATTGGGGTTGGTGGGACATACGGGATGCTAAGGATGTCGGCTTGGAATCCCGGTTGAAGTTGTCCTAAGCGTGTGCCAAATAAACGACTCGCATAATTATAGGTGTTAATGATGATTTTACGTAAGTCATCCAAACCAAATACGGTCGGTGATTGGGTCTTTAAATGCATTGCGTAATATAGCATTAAGTACTCGGTGGTCATTGCCGATGAAATACCATCATTGCCAAGAATTAACGGGATGTCTTTTTCGATGAACTTCATCACATCAGGCAACCCAACCGCATTGTTCATGTTAGACGTTACATTCAGTGCCACTTGAACTTGGTGTTTTTTCATTAAATCAAGTTCTTGATCGTTGACATACAATGCATGCACTAAAATACTGTTAGGGTTTAACAATCCATGGCGTGCTAAGCGGTGAACCACTGGTTCGTGATATTTTTGGATGCTGTCTTCTTGGTCCATTTGACTTTCTGCAACATGCATGTGAATGGGGATGGTGCCAAGTACTTTTTTAACATTTTTAAGTGTCTCTTCAGAAAGACTCATTGATGCATGTAGACCAAATAAACCGCGACTTTCAGATGTTTTATTTTTTTCAAAGAAGTCTACATTTTCTTTAATGCATTGAGTAATGTTAAAACGATCACTGGTTTCAAAGGCAAATGCACCGCGTAAGCCTACCGTATCGACCACGGCACGCTTAAGTGCATTGAGTGTGCCGACGATGTCGGTGCCTGAGGCATGGTGATCAATCATCGTCGTAATGCCGTTTTTTACGGCATCTGTTGCACTGACGATACCGCTATGATAAACCATGTCTTTATCCAATGCCCGATCGATTCGCCACCATAACTGATCTAGTATTTCTTGAAAATTATGGGGATTAAACTCAAGCGCTAACCCACGGGCGAATGTAGAATAGATATGGGTGTGTCCAGCGATTAACCCTGGCATAATTAAATGGTCTTTAGCATCATAAATTGTGTCGCTTGCTCGGGCTTTAAAATCATGCATATCCCCGATGTCTTGGATTGTTTGATTGAAGCGGATGTATGCGTTTTTCTTTAGTGTTTGAAAATCATACAGTGTCGCGTTGATTAATACGTTCATCATCAAACCTCCTTTGAATGTATTTTCCCTGACCACCAATAAATCTGCCATTGCGCATGACAAATTTCCCACGGATCATGGTTGATGTGACTTTCCCATGCATTGGCTGATTGAGATACAAACTGTAATCGGCTTGGCCGTGGTGTTTTTTAAAGACAGTATTGGGTTGTGGCTGATAGATGAACAAATCAGCATCATAGCCTGGCTTGATTTGGCCTTTGTTTTTAATGCCGTGAAGTGCAGCAACGGATTTGGTCATCTTCTCGATGACAACCTCACCAAATAAATGACGCATCAAAGGAAACGAAAACTCAATCGAACCGATACCTAAAGGGATGTCTTTTAGTAACGGCTGTTGTTTATCTTTTTGATTGAATGCACAATGATCGGTGCCAATTGCATCAATAAATTTAAACTGTTTGGTTAGCGCGTTACTTTCTGCTTTGCTTCTTAATGGTGGTGCACAGGTGTATAAATACCCATTGGGATGTTTTAAGACATTGTCAGAAAAATTGAAGTACTGTGGACAGCTTTCAAGAAAAAAGTGGGTGTTTAATAGATGGGCATAATGTTCACGTAGTTTGGTGATGGTTTTTCCACTACTGACATGGACCATGTATAGATAGCCTTGTGTCTTTTCAATCAGTTGCGCAATTGTTAAGGCCGCATCGACTTCACTTGATGTTGGACGACTTTTAGGTAAATCTTTTGCGGTAAACAAAGGATTAAGATTAATTTGTTTGTCGTCTTCAATGTGCGCAAGCAATAAGAACTGTTTTGTTTTAGTTGCTTGTAACAATTGTTCAATCGCTAAATACTCTGTATTACGGTTGGACTCTGAATACGTTGTGAATAGTTTTAAAGTCGATATGCCGAGTGATTTAAAGGTATCAACATAGTCATTCAAATCGTCTTTTGGTTGTGCAATTGTGGCATGAAAACCATAATCGCAGACCGATGATTGTGCGTCGTTTAACCGTTCAACAAATGACTTTTCAAGTGCTTTTATGGTGTCTGTGGGCGATAAGAAATCAATCACTGTTGTGATGCCACCATAGACCGCAGCTTTTGAACCGGATTTAAACGTATCAACTGACTTAAACCGACCGAGATCCAACGCAAAATGCACGTGAGGATCAATGATACCAGGAATGATTTCCTGATTGTTTACATCAATCACTTGACGTGCTTTTTTGGTTTCTAAAGACAGTTCAGCGATGGTCTCATCTTGTATGTAAACGTTGGCCCGAATGAACTGTTTATCGACATAGACTTTGCCATTAATTAATGCCACATCATACATTGAATCACACCCTTATTCTATAATCTTTGGATTGTCGAATTGATAGTGGTTTATGACTTTTTTAAGATGTTTTTTTGACACACTTATGACGATATTTTTATGTGATTTGATGACTGTTTGCAATGCGTGATGAAACCCTTTATTTTGAACTTCTAGTTGGCCGATTTCATCAATAATAACAGTCTTTATTTGATCGTTATTTGACAATGACACGAGTACTTGTTCAATCGTTTTAAAGGCATCCACATTAAAATAATACGGGCCATGTTTTAACGTGTTGTTAAAATGGTTGCGATAAAAGTTTTCATGCATTGCAAGCAACTCAGTTGTGTGTGTTTTTAACCTCAGTGCATAATAGCTGTGCACATTATTTTCTTGCATTGTTTTAATGGCGATATAGCCATCAACGTGCGTTTGTTGTTTTGCGATTTTTAATAACCGTTGGGTTTTGAAACTATTAATCGTGCCAGTAACGATGGTTATGTTCATGTGTATTTCGCATATGTTTGTGACCTTTTTTATCGTTTAATATAACCAACAGTTCCGCCGTGATAGAAATCGCAATGGCTTCTGGAGAACCGCCCCCTAAATCAAGTCCGATGGGCGAATAAAAGTGGTTCAAGTTGACGTCCTTACCAAACGTTTGGTAAGTTTTTTCTAAATAGTCTTTAATTTTCTCTTTTGAACATAACATGCCAATATAATCAACATCGATGTTGTGTTTTAAAATTGTGTTGATGACATGGTAATCGTTTTTATGCGATGGGGTGCACACAACAACCATACTTTTGGGTTTGAGTCCATGGGTTTCGATATATGATGCAAACCCTTGATTAATTAAAACATCAGCACCTTTAAATGCTTCGATGACTGGTTTTCTTTCATCAATCACAGTGATGTGAAACGGTAGCGTTTTTAAAATGGTCACCAG
>SKFU01000093.1 GCA_007117835.1 Candidatus Izemoplasma sp.
CTCATTGAGGTTAAAACTAAGGGCCCTTTTTTAGCATTGGCTGAAAAAACAGCGCATATACTCGATCAGTATCAAGGGGAATTTGCAGTGCAATCATTTCACCCTAAAATTGTAAATTGGTTTAAAGAAAATCGCCCACATTTTGTTCGAGGACAAATCGCCTCTTATTTTGAGGATGAAACGCTTCCATTCTATCAAAAGAAGTTATTAAAATATATGGTTTTTAATCGTAAAAATTCACCAGATTTCATTAACTACGATCATACATGCATGCCAAACTGGATGTTAAATAGAGCACATAAAAACGGTATAGCCGTTATTGGCTATACCGCTCAAAATCAAGAAACACTAACAAAAATTAAATCGATGTATGATAACGCAGTTTTCGAGTTTTTTGATCCTGAAAACTAATCCATATCCACATCAAAGCTTTCAAGTAAACCGTCTTTTTTAATTAAAATCGCATCGCCATGTTTTACCATCATCATCGTGAAAAACGATAAGGCAACAAAAATCGTTGCATACGGGAATAAAATACGGCGTGAAAACATATCCATTAAAATACCTGAAAAAATTGGTGTTAAAATTTGGGCAGCCATGGAGAACGTATAATAATACCCTGTGTATTTACCAACATTTGACCCTTTCGCAAGTTCTGCGACCATTGGAAATGAGTTGACATTTATTGTTGCCCAGGCAATCCCCGTTAAGCCAAAAATCACAAACACTAGTGGTGTTGGACTAACAAAGAAGTAAATCGAACCAAAACAGAATGTTAAAAGGGCAATACCCATAAGAATCGTCTTTTTACGACCAATACGGGTTGCAAGTATACCAATCGGAACAAACGCAACCAAAGCTGCGCCTTGAGCAACCAACAATGGAATCGTGAAGCCCATATCAAAAACTTTAGGTGCATAATCCGAAAGTTTTGTAGTGACTGCATTATAACCAAAAAACCATAAAAAGATTGATGCTAAAATTAAATACAGTGCAATCTTTTTTTCTTTGTCTAGTTCTTGAGATGCCTCAGTCACTTCTTCTTCAACATCTTGAATATTAAGTTTTATTTCTAAAAGTTCTCTTTCTTGAACCAATTTAGGTTCTCTAACTTTCCATAAGAAGATTGCCAGTAAGAAAAGCATAATGACGCCAACACTAATGAATGCGGCGGTATAGTTAACATATGAAAGTCGGTCTAAACCAAACACTGTAAGAATTAAGATGGCTAAAATACCACCAAAAGTTCCCAATAAATTAATAATCGCATTGGCTTTTGATCGCAATGGTTTAATCGTCACATCTGGCATCAATGCAACTGCAGGTGAGCGGAACGTTGACATCGAAACAAGGGCAATAAACAAAACCCCTATAAAAACAATGAAGTTGGTTGGATTTGATACCGTCAACTCCCACGCTCGATTATTTAAATATAAATAGTATGCATCCGTTAATATCTCGGACTCTTCTGTTTCAATCATTGGTCTTAATTGACCACCTGCATAAAGAATTTGCGCAATTGGGTTTGCAATATTGCTTTCGAAACGATCGAAAGTTGCTTGATCAATCATCCCTGAACTTAACGCTCCCTGTCTTTCAAATAGCATATCAACATACAGTTGTTCCCATGCTTGCATGTAAGTCTGAGAAGCGTTCGCATCCAATAAGCTCTCATAATCCGCAACAATTGTTGTGTTGTCATCAATCATAGTTTGTTGTCTAACATCCGAAAATGACAGTGCCATGAAAGCAAAAGCCCCAATAATTGTTCCCACAATGATATACGGTGTGCGTCGACCTAAGCGACTATTGGTTCGATCAGACATCCAACCAAACAACGGCAGTAAAATCAAAGCCAAAACATTATCTAGTGCCATCACAACACCCGACCAAGTTTGATTTAAACCAAACTTGTCAATAAGTATCTTTGTGATAATTGAGTCATACGTTTGCCAAAAGGTTGTGATTAAGAAAAAAGCCAATCCTACATAAATAATCTTCTTAACTTCTAATTTCATTGTGAATGTCTCCTTATTTTTATGTCTCGTTACATCTATTTTAAAAGATTGTTGCAATAATTAAAACAACTAATTTGTTATCCTTTTGTAAAAATTGATTTTAAAGTTAAATTATTATTGTTATTAGTTACTTTTTTATCGTTTATCGTTATTTTTTTGTTGACATTTATTTTATTTGTGATACACTGTATTTGAAAGGGGGCGTTACTATGACTACGCCATTTAATGAACAAAAATTTTTATCACTCATTTCATTTACACATGTTTTAACTAAAATATTCAAAATTCTTTTCATCATTGCCTTTTCTTCAACGGTTCTTTTGTTTTTAATCGGTATATTTTTACCGTCTGATTTTATGGTTTTTGACCTTGCAGAAGTCAGTGTACAGTTCAGTGCATACATTACCGATAACATTCGCTTGAGTGCCAATGATTTCGAAGGGTTTGTCTCGTTAAAAACAATACTTGTTTTTGCTGGACTGTTTGGTGCGATTGGTTTAGCTTTTGTTGTATATGTGACACATCAACTTGAACATGTGTTAAAAGACATTAAAGCCACAATACCATTTTCGGATGATAACGTTAAACGCATCACGTTAACTTCTTATGCATTCATCATTGCAAGTGTGTTGTTGCCACTGCTTAATGTATTATTTTTCCATCAGATTACACGCAATATTACTCAACCTGAGTTTCAAATGGATTTCAGTTTTAATGCTGGTTATTTATTTGCAGGCTTAATCCTTTATTTACTGGCTAAAGTCTTCGCTTATGGTGGATTCCTTCAACATTCTTATGATGAGACGGTGTAATTATGGCAATCATTATACGTTTAGATCGTGTGTTGGCTGATCGGAAAATGCAACTTTCTGAACTGGCTGAAAAAGTTGATATAAGCATCGTTAATCTATCTAATTTAAAAACTGGCAAAGTCAAAGCGATTCGGTTTTCGACACTAGAAGCCATATGTAAGGCACTTGAATGTCAGCCTGGTGATTTGTTAGAGTACGATAACGAATAATTAAAAAAAGTCACGTGAAGTGACTTTTTTTAATTTAATGATCCTTCAGTTTTTTATAAAGAACAAAAACAACGATAAACACAATCCCCAATATACCAAAAAACACTGCAACAAAAATATTTTTAATAAACAATCCGATAAACGAAATAATAAACATCATAATGAAAATAACATACATAAAATAATCAAACACATCGATGGCTAAAGATATCCAAAAGGTAATGCCAATGAGTATTAGGATAACAATGACTTCAGGTATAAACATGATGTCCCTCCAGAGATTTAATAAGAGTCTAGTGTTGTTGGCGTTATGAACTTTACTATTGTCAATTACATCAGACTATCTTTTTTTGTTGCTTCGAGCTTAGAATCAACGATTACCTGTTCAAGTAACAAAGATAGCATCA
>SKFU01000083.1 GCA_007117835.1 Candidatus Izemoplasma sp.
ATGATTACAACCATTGATCGGTTTAAACGTTACGCAGAGGCTAAATATTTCCACGAAGACATTATTGCAGAAAATACACTATGTTTACATGAATCATCTGAATTTTATGAATTACATCTCAATGAAATTGAATTAATTATGAGTTCTTTAGAATATCGCGTGTATTTTCTTCGAGAACATAAAAACTACAGTATAGAAGCGATTGAGAAGCTTACAAATCTTTCGGAAAAGACAATTTATAACGCGCTTCATCGAGCAAAAGCAAAAATACACGCCTTTTTCAAAGAGTAAATCTTGACAAACGCGCTTGTTTTTGATAAATTATATATTTGCAAGGTCGTGATAAAATGAGAAAAAAAATAATCTTGATTTGTGAACAATGTTTGGCAAGAAATTACACAATGCTAAAACACAAGGATGATCAAACACGTATGCTTACAAAAAAGTTTTGCAAGCGATGTGGAACCCACACGACTCACAAAGAGAGTAAATAGGAGAGAGAAAAATGAAAGAAGAGAAAAAACCGTTTAAAGCGTTTGAAATATTAAAAAAAGATTACCCTTTTGAAGGGTTATTATTAGGGTTTTTGGGTATTGTTGTACTCATACTTGGTGTATACATATTCGAAGGCAACATTCTTCAAATCACATTGACTGATTTATGGATTTTTAATACAGATTTGAAAATCACTATATTTTCAATCATTGTAATCCTTGTTGGATTGGCCGCATTACTTTATGCGCTCTCACCATTTTTCTTACCTAGTTTCAAGGAGATGAATCGTGTCAGCTGGCCTAACAAAGAAACCATGTATAACCATACGATAAGAGTGTTTGGATTTTTAATCTTTTTAGCAGTAACATTTATCATATACGATTTCTTTTTCCGTCCAATTTTTGCATTCTTATATGAATTAGGAACTTAAAATGGCTGATCTATATTCAGAAAAAAGGTGGTATATTGTCCAAACCTATTCTGGCTTAGAAAATTCAGTTAAAGTCAATTTAGAGCGTCGAATTGAATCGATGCAAATGGAAGATAAAATTTTCGAAGTGGTTATACCTGAAGAAACCGTATTAGAAAAAAAACAGGATGGTTCGACTAAAGAAAAAGTAGTTAAGATTTATCCAGGGTATGTGTTTATTGAAATGATAGTTACTGATGATTCCTGGTTTGTTGTGAGAAACACACCTGGAGTTACAGGCTTTTTGGGTAGTAGCGGTGGTGGGACTAAACCAATTCCGTTACCCCCAGATGAAATCACGCCAATACTCAAACAAGCAGGATTAATCACTACCCCAAAACTCAAGGTATCAATAGGTCAAAAAGTACGTGTTACTGCAGGCCCATTCTTACACCAAATCGGTCTTGTAGATGATGTTGATGAAGATCGTTCTATGGTGACAGTGTTGGTAGAAATGTTTGGCCGACAAACCCCTGCAGAGCTTTCTTTCGATGAAATCAATCCGATTGAAAATTAACGATAATTTCTTGACAGCGTATTGAGAATCGTATATAATAGCGTGGCATGCATATGGCCATGCTATTTTTTAGAGTGGGAGGATTGTTAATCAATCTGTTTACCACATCACGAAAACAAGGAGGTGTCTATCGTGGCTAAAGATATTAAGACTGTTGTTAAACTTCAAATCCCTGCGGGTAAAGCAAACCCTGCACCACCAGTAGGACCAGCACTTGGTCAAGCGGGTGTAAACATCCAAGAATTTTGTGCTAAATTCAACGATGTAACACGTGATAAAATGGGAAGTGTTATTCCTGTGGTCATCACAGTTTTTACGGATAGAAGTTTTACATTTATTACCAAAACCCCACCTGCAGCAGACTTGCTAAAAAAAGCAGCGGGTATTCCAAAAGGTGCTGGCAATCCTTTAACTGAAAAAGTTGGAACAATCACACGTGATCAATTACGTGAAATTGCAGAAACAAAAATGCCAGACTTAAATGCAAACGATGTTGAAGCAGCAATGAATATCATTGAAGGCTCAGCGAGAAACATGGGAATTGTCGTCAAAAACTGATCAACAATTAGTTGTATATACACAGCTATTTGTGGGAGGGAATCCCGTTAGACCACATATAGGAGGAAAAAAACATGGCGAAAAAAGGAAAAAAATTCCAAGCTGCCAAAGCACAAGTAGACCGTACAACCCGTTACAATGTAAATGAAGCAATTGATCTTGTTAAAAAAATCTCTTTTGAGAAATTTGATGCTTCGATTGAACTGGCAATGCGTTTAAACATTGACCCACGTAAAGCAGATCAAAATTTAAGAGGCGCAATTGTTTTACCACATGGCACAGGCAAAACCAGAACAGTACTAGTATTTGCTAAAGGCGATAAAGCTAAAGAAGCTGAAGCTGCAGGCGCAGACTATATTGGTGACGACGATATGGTTGAAAAAGTACTCAAAGGCTGGACTGATTTCGACACCGTTGTCGCAACACCTGACATGATGGCTGTTGTTGGCAAACTTGGCCGCACATTAGGTCCTAAAGGCTTAATGCCAAACCCGAAAACAGGCACAGTTACAATGGACGTTACAAAAGCCGTTAGTGAAATTAAAGCAGGTAAAGTAGAATACCGTACCGATAAAATTGGTAATATTCATGCACCTGTAGGAAAAATTTCGTTCTCTGCAGAACAAGTCAGAGAAAACATCGTCGCATTTTATGAACAAATGATGCGCATTAGACCACAAACAGTTAAAGGTGTCTATGTTAAAAACATGTCAATCGCATCAAGTATGGGTCCTGGCATCCGAATTGATACCGAATCTGTTAAAAAGAAATAACATCTAAGTATTAACAAAATAAAACATCTTGTCTAAGACATTAGGGGCGCATGCTTAATAACCTAACGAGACAAAAGACTCTATTATGATTAGTAGACCTCTTTTGCCGTTTAGACAAAAGAGGTTTTTAATTGCACTGTAGGAGGTGGAACACGTGTCACAAAAAGCGATAGAAAAAAAAGCGCTACAGGTTGAAGCTTTGACAGAGAAAATGCAAAACTCGAAGTCATTTGTCATCGTTGATTACTTAGGGCTCAATGTTGAACAAGTGACTGAATTACGCTCAGCCCTTTATGACAACGGCTGTGAAATGCAAGTCATCAAAAACAACATCTTAAAACGTGCTGCTCAAGCCGCTGGATTCGAAGAAATGGTTGAGCACTTGGTCGGACCGAATGCCATTGCATTCTCGAACGAAGATGCCGTTTCGGCCGCAAAAAACATGTATGAGTTTGCAAAAAAATTCAAGAAGTTAGAGCTTAAAGTTGGTGTTGTCGAAAATGAATTCATGAACAATGCTAAAATTCAAAAAGTTGCAACCATTCCAACAAGAGAAGAATTACTCACGATGTTTGCTGGTGGATTATTACAACCAATCAAAAACATCGCAATCGCATTATCGTTACATATTGAAAATCTAGAAACCAACGGATAAAAGGAGGAATTTATCATGGCATTAACAAACAAAGATATTATTGAAGCATTGGGTGAAAAAACCTTATTAGAACTTAGTGAACTCGTCGATATGATGAAAGAAGCGTTTGGTGTTGATCCAAGTGCTGTTGCTGTTGCTGCACCAGGTGCCGCTGCTGAAGATGCTGAACCAACAGAAGTGTCTGTTATAATTACAGCACCAGGTATGAAAAAAATTGGTGTTATCAAAGTGGTTAGAGAATTAACTGGATTGGGTCTTAAAGAAGCAAAAGCGTTAGTTGATAGCGCACCTGCTCCGATTAAAGAAAACATCCAAAAAGAAGAAGCAGAAGAAATTAAAGAAAAACTAGAAGAAGCTGGCGCTACAGTAGAAATTAAATAATTAAATCTACGAATAAATAAACCTGAGTTTAAGCTCAGGTTTTTGCCTGTATTAAGCCATGTCAAATATTTGAGGTGTTTTCATGTCGCATTATTATGAACCTTCTCAAAAAGATGTAAAAAGCAATCCCAAAAAGATCACATATACCATCAAGGATATAACATTTAAGTTCACAACAGACCATGGTATTTTTTCTAAAGACCACGTGGATGACGCAACGCATTTAATGCTCAACAATATCCATCTTAAACCCAACCAAAAAGTTTTGGATTTGGGATGTGGATACGGTGTTATTGGCATTGTCTTAAACATTATTTACGATGCCGAAGTCACGATGATTGATATCAATCAAAGGGCATTAGAATATGCAGAGCAAAATGTGATTGATAATGGTTCAACTGCGTTGGTGATTAACAGTGATGGGTTCTCAGAAATTACAGACGAAACATTTGACATCATTATTAGCAACCCACCGATTCGGATTGGTAAACAAAAGATGTATGCCATGTTTTTACAGGCAAAAAAACACCTAAATATTCACGGCGCATTATGGTTAGTCATGCATAAAAAACATGGGGCATTATCCGCAATGAAATATTTAGAACAATATTATGATGTCCACTGTGTTGAAAAGACCAAAGGGTGGCACATTATCGAATGTAGAAAAGCATTGACCGATTGACAAATTTGTGATAAAATTACAAAATGCGATACCATGCGCTTTTTTACGTTTACAGCATTTCTTCATAAAAAAACGGGGTGAAGTTGAGTGAACTACTCTATTGTTAAATACGGGAGAAAAAGGGAAAGAAGAAACTATTCTCGCGTCAAATCAAACATTGAATTACCAAACCTGATTGAGGTGCAGACTAAATCATTTGATTGGTTTATTCAAGAAGGTTTGGCCGAACTGTTAAAAGATATTTCACCAATCGAAAATTTCACAGGCGATTTAGAACTTTATTTTGAAGGCTATGAATTTGGTGAAGCCAAATACAATCAGTTAGCAGCCAAAGAAAAAGAGCTCACCTTTGCAAAGCCGTTACGTGTAAACGTAAGGCTTGTTAATAATGCAACTGGTGAAATTCAAGAACGTAAAATATTTATGGGTGATTTTCCATTCATGACCAACCGCGCATCATTTATTGTCAATGGTTCTGAGCGTGTCATTGTTTCTCAAATCGTGCGTAGTGCAGGTGTTTTCTTTGCCGAAGACGTCGATAAAAAGACATTGCGAAGACGCTATTTAGGACAAGTCATTCCGAATCGTGGTGCATGGTTAGAATATGAGATTGATGCGAAAGATATTTTATATGTTAAATTGGATCGATCTAAAAAAATACCACTAACGACCTTATTAAGAGCGTTGGGTTTTTCAAGTACCGATCAAATGTTAGCACTGTATAAAAATAATGCACACATTCAAGAAACACTCACTAAGGATTTAACCAAAACCAACGAAGAAGCAATTTTGGAAGTATACTCTAAGTTAAGACAAGGTGAAACAGCAACAATTGATGGTGCGATTAGCTTTTTTGTCAGTCGTTTGTTTGACTCTAAGCGCTACGAGTTGGCTGCTGTAGGCCGTTATAAAGTCAATAAAAAACTTGATGTACTAAATCATGTTATTGGCAAAAGACTCGTCAACGACATAATCGATCCTAAAACAGGAGAAATCATTGTTGCCGCAGATGTTCGTATTACCCGAAAAATTAAAAACATCATGGCACAAAACAGACATTTATTTACCCATGAAATACCAGGTGTTTTGGCTGCCGATTTAGATTATCACTTCATGATCCAAAAAGAAATTTTAGATGGTAATGATTATTTAGATTACTTAACTGAAGAAGAAAAATTAGACCATATAAAAACTCAAAAGTACTGGGCTGCCGAGGACTATATCAAAGGCTATCTTAAATCGCTAAACTTAACCAAAAAGGCGTTTATCAAAGAACATGGCAACGCCCACTATGAGACTGTGGTTGAAACCATAAATCAAACGTTTGAGCGCACGGAGTTATATTTCGAGTTGGCGAAAGTAGAAATGCTTGATATTCATCATCGTAACCGTGAAGATGAAGACATTGAAGTGCGTATTATTGGTAATTACTCTAAAGAAACTAAAGAACACATTGTGCCTTCAGACATTATCGCCAGTATTTCTTACTACCTTAATCTGTTTGACGCTTTTGGTCGTTTAGATGACATTGATCATCTTGGTAATAGACGCTTAAGATTAATTGGCGAGTTGTTAAAAAATCAGTTCCGTATTGGGTTATCTAAATTAGAGAAAAATGTTAAAGACCGTATGAGTACTAAGGATACATCGGACATTAACCCACAAGGACTCATTAACATTAGACCATTAACGTCGTCACTGAAAGAGTTTTTTGGTTCAAGTCAGTTATCACAATTTATGTCTCAAACCAACCCACTCGATGAACTCACACATAAACGCCGTATCTCTGCTTTAGGACCAGGCGGGTTAACCCGCGATCGTGCAGGATTTGAAGTGCGAGACGTTCATTACTCGCATTACGGACGTATATGTCCAATAGAAACACCAGAAGGGCAAAACATCGGCTTAATCAATAGCTTGGCATCTTATGCTCAAGTGAATCAATATGGTTTTATGGAAACACCTTATGTAAAAGTAGAACAACGTGAAAACCAAGCGGGTGGTGTTGAGTTATATGTAACCGGTGAATCAATATACATGACCGCGGATGAAGAAGAAAACTATTACATCGGACAAGCCAATATAAACCTTGATGAAAACAACCGCATTATCAATGAAAACGTGGTCGCACGTTATATGGGTGAAACCAAAATGTATCCCAAAGAATACATTGAACTCATTGATGTATCACCAAAACAAATCGTGTCCATTTCTACTGCATCAATTCCATTTTTAGAACATGATGATGCTAACCGCGCTTTAATGGGTGCCAACATGCAACGTCAAGCAATTCCGCTGCTTGTACCAGAAGCACCTTTTGTCGGTACAGGTATAGAATACAAAGCCGCGAAAGATTCTGGTGCTTGTATTGTCGCAGAACATGATGGTACAGTTGATTTTGTCGACTCAAGAAACATTATTATTCGTCGTGAAGATGGCACGAAAGACCGTTATGCGTTGACCAAGTTTGAACGCAGTAATCAAGGCACATGTATTAACCAAAGACCAATTGTTAAAATTGGCGAAACCGTTGAAGCTGGTGAAATCATTACTGATGGTCCATCGATGGATCAAGGTGAGTTGGCAATCGGTCGTAACGTGACAGTCGCTTTTATGACTTGGAATGGATATAACTATGAAGACGCAGTTATCTTAAGTGAGCGTTTAGTTAAAGAAGATGTATACACATCCATCCATATCGAAAAATATGATGTTGAAGCACGAGACACTAAACTAGGTAAAGAAGAAATCACGAGAGAAATTCCTAACGTGGGTGAAGAAGGCCGTCGTTATTTGGATGACCGTGGCATTATTATTCCTGGTGCCGAAGTGGATGAAGGGGATATCTTAGTTGGAAAAGTTACACCGAAAGGTCAAACAGATCCAACACCTGAAGACCGTTTATTACTCGCGATTTTCGGTGAAAAATCAAGAGAAGTAAGAGATACGTCACTACGTGTTCCTCATGGTGGTGGCGGCATTGTTCAAAGTGTTAAATACTTTTCACGTGCAAACGGTGACGAACTACCACCGGGTGCTAATGAAGTAGTACGGGTATTCATCGTTCAAAAACGTAAAATATCCGAAGGTGACAAAATGGCAGGTCGTCATGGAAACAAGGGTGTTATTTCTAAAATATTACCGGCAGAAGACATGCCTTATTTACCAGACGGAACACCAATTGACATTATGTTAAACCCACTTGGTGTACCTTCGCGTATGAACATTGGCCAAGTGCTTGAGATTCATTTAGGTATGGCTGCGAAAAAACTGGGTGTTCACATCGCTACGCCAGTCTTTGACGGTGTAGAAAACGATGACCTTGTAGCAATCATGAAAGAAGCGGGTCTTCAACCAGATGGGAAAACACCTTTATATTCAGGCTTAACAGGTGATCGTTATGATAACGATGTTTCTGTGGGTATCATGCATATGATTAAACTTGACCACATGGTTGATGATAAATTACATGCACGCAGTGTTGGGCCATACACACTAGTCACCCAACAACCAATGGGTGGTAAAGCTCAAAACGGTGGTCAACGCTTTGGTGAAATGGAAGTTTGGGCATTAGAGGCTTATGGTGCTGCATACTGTTTACAAGAGATGTTGACGGTAAAAAGTGATGATATTATTGGTAGAAACAAAGTATTTAGAGCAATTGTTGATGGAAAAAGTATTCCTGGACCAAGTTTACCAGAATCGTTTAGAGTGCTTACACGTGAACTACAATCGTTAGGCATCTACGTGGAACTTATCAACCGAGCATCAGGACAAAATGAAGCCAACAAATCACTAGTAGAAGATTCTGACACAGAAGACTATATTGATAAATACGGCTTTAATTCTTAGAACGGGGTGATTGTATGAGCCAAAAATTTTCACACTATAAAATACGCTTAGCTTCACCTGAAGAGATATTATCTTGGTCTTATGGTGAAGTAGAGAAACATGAAACCATCAATTATAGAACACTTAAACCAGAACGCAAAGGATTGTTTTGTGAAGAAATCTTTGGACCAACTAAAGATTATCAATGTGCGTGTAACAATAAATCAAAACGCTCTTCACAAAGCGGTAAAAAATGTCCGCATTGTGGTGTAGAAATTACCGAAAGTAAAGTCCGACGTGAACGCATGGGTCATATTAAGCTTGCGGCACCTGTTGTTCATACTTGGTATTTACGCAATTCACCATCACGCATTGCGACCCTTTTAGACATTAAGTCAAAAGACTTAGAAGAAGTTGTCTATTTAGCATCGTATATTGTGGTTGATAAAGGGGATACCGATTTACTCAATAAACAAATTCTTTCAGAAGCGAAATACACTGAAAAATATATGGAATATGGTAATCGTTTCAAAGCACTAACAGGTGCTGAAGCGGTTAAATACTTACTTAAGCAAATTGATTTAGGTGAAGAATCATATAAGTTACGTAAAGCATTACCAACGGCTTCTAAACAAAAACGCGATAAAATTATCAAACGCTTAGAAATTGTCGAAGCATTCAAAAACTCAGACAATAAACCCGAGTGGATGATATTGGACGTATTACCAGTTATACCACCAGAGATAAGACCAATGGTTCAACTCGATGGGGGTCGTTTCGCGACAACGGATTTAAATGATTTATATCGTCGAATACTGAATCGTAATAATCGTTTAAAACGACAAATTGAACAAGGTGCGCCACATCTTATCACTAAAAATGAAAAACGTATGTTGCAAGAAGCTGTCGATGCGCTAATTGATAACTCAAAACGTGGCCGTAAAGTAGTGGTTGAGAAAAATCGTCCGCTTAAATCCTTATCGGATATGCTTCGTGGAAAACAAGGTCGTTTCCGTCAAAACTTACTTGGGAAACGTGTCGACTATTCAGGTCGAAGCGTTATTGTGGTTGGGCCTGATTTAGAAATGTATCAATGTGGTTTACCAAAAGAGATGGCAATTTCTTTGTTTAAACCATTCGTTATTCGGGAACTGATTATCCGTGACATCGCATCAAATATTAAAAGTGCTAAAGGCAAAATCGAGCGTTTAGATAACGCAATTTGGCCGGTTTTAGAAGATGTAATTAAAGAACACCCTGTGTTATTAAACCGTGCACCTACTTTGCATAGACTGGGGATTCAAGCGTTTGAACCTGTACTTGTAGAAGGTAAAGCAATTCGTTTGCATCCGCTTGTAACCACTGCCTTCAACGCGGATTTCGACGGCGATCAAATGGCAGTACATGTACCGCTTAGCGAAGAAGCACAAGCTGAAGCGCGTGTGCTCATGCTCGCCTCTAATAATATTCTTAATCCTAAAGATGGCAAACCTGTTGTTACACCATCACAGGATATGGTCCTCGGAAACTACTACTTGACACTTGAAAGACCAAATCAAAAAGGTCAAGGCAAAGTATTTAAAGATACAAAAGAAGCGCATTTGGCTTTTGACAATCGCGAAATTACATTGCATTCAATTATCGCGATTCGTGCGAGTTCTTTAGGTAATGCACCACTTACCACAGAGCAAAAAAAGGGCTACTTAGTAACGACCATTGGGAAATTGATATTCAATCAAATATTACCGCGAAGTTTCCCTTACCTAAACGAACCAACAGCCCTTAATCTGAATGACAATACACCAGACCATTACTTCGTTAAGTGTGGGCAAAATATTAGAGAAATCATTGAGAATAATACATTATTTGAAACCAAATCGATTGAACTAGACAAACTTGAAAAAAGTAACGAAATCGATCAACAAAAAGTTCAAAAAATCAAGTTAGAGCTTAATCAACTTGCTGCAAAAGGTGCAAGACGTTTAGTTGAACCATTTAAAAAACGTTTCTTATCATTGATTATTTCCAAAGTATTTGTAGATTTTAAAATTAACGAAACATCAAAAATGCTTGATAAAATGAAAAACTTAGGATTTGAGTATTCAACTTACGCAGGCATTACTGTTAGTGCTTTTGATGTTAACCCTTATAGTCGTAAAGCAGAGATTTTAAAAACTGCGGACGATAAAGTTGAAAGCATACAAGATATGTATGAAACAGGGCTTTTGACAGACAACGAGCGCTACAATTTAGTGCTTGAAGTATGGAAAAACGCCAAAGAACTAATTCAAGATGGTTTACGCAGAGAGTTAGACCCGGATAATCATATTAATATGATGAGTGACTCAGGTGCGCGTGGTAACATTTCAAACTTTACACAGCTCGCGGGTATGCGTGGCCTCATGAACAACCCATCAGGTAAAATTATCGAATTACCGATTAAAGCGGCTTTCCGTGAAGGATTAACGATGTCAGAGTTCTTTATTTCTACCCATGGTGCCCGAAAAGGATCGACAGATACAGCTCTAAAAACGGCCGATTCAGGGTATTTAACACGCCGTCTTGTAGACGTTAGTCAAGACTTAGTTATTACTGAGGAAGACTGCGAAACTGATCGTGGCGTGATCGTGCATGATATTATTGATAGTGATGGTAAAATTATTGAGCCACTTGCTGATCGTTTGTTTGGACGCTATGCCCAACAAACACTCTCGCATCCTGATACGGGAGAAATCATTGTTAAGAAAAACGGATATATTAATGAAGAAACAGCCAATAATATCGTCAACGCTGGCATTGAAAGTGTAAAAATAAGAACTGTCCTTACATGCAATGCTAAAAACGGTATTTGTAAAAAATGTTATGGACAAAACCTTGCAACAGGTGAAAAAGTCGAGGTCGGTGAAAGTGTTGGTATTATTGCAGCACAATCGATTGGAGAACCAGGAACTCAGTTAACGATGCGTACATTCCATACGGGTGGGGTTGCTGGCGCAGACATTACCCAAGGTCTGCCACGTATTCAAGAGTTATTTGAAGCACGTACACCAAAAGGAAAGTCTGTCATTAGTGAAATCGCTGGTACGATATCAGAAATTGAACCTATCAATGAGCGTTACAAAATTACTGTGGACAACGGCATTGAAAAGCACACATATGAAACAAACAGTAACGTATCGGTCATGGTGAAAGAAAACGATGATGTTGAAGCCGGTCAACAACTCACAGAAGGATCGATTGATCCTAAACATTTACTTAAAGTCACCGACGCAGAAGTCGTTCAACAGTATATTTTAAAAGAAGTGCAAAAAGTATATCGCGCACAAGGTGTTGAAATTTCTGATAAACATATTGAGATTATCGTGCATCAAATGATGCGTAAAGTGAACGTAATTATTGAAGGCGATACCGATTTATTGCCAGGCGCACAAATTTCAATTAGAGAGTTTAAACAAGCCAATAAACAAGCACTCAGTGTTAGAGGCAAACCTGCAGTTGCTCGCCCAGTATTATTGGGAATTACACGGGCATCATTACGTAGTGAATCATTCTTAAGTGCTGCGAGCTTCCAAGAAACCACACGTGTCTTAACTGATGCGGCAATCCGTGGCAAAGTAGACGACCTTGTTGGACTTAAAGAAAATGTCATTATTGGTGGATTAATTCCAGCAGGTACAGGTATTTTAAAACATACTGCCTTTGATTATGAGAAACCAGAACCCGAAACAGATGTGGATGATTTATCATTTGCAGATGATCTTGAGTTTGATGATGATTTAGAAAATGATGTGCCTGATTATCGTGCTGATTACAGTGATTTTGTAGAACCTTTTAGTGACGATTAACCCATTAATGAGGTGTGCCTAAGGTACACCTCATCTTTTTTACTATTTATAATCGAAACTATTGACACACCAGGTTCAGTGTTGTATAATTAGCAATGCGAAACTCAAAAAAACATCAGGGTTTACTAGAAACCCCTGTTTTTATGAGAAAAACTGACAC
>SKFU01000067.1 GCA_007117835.1 Candidatus Izemoplasma sp.
AGTAAAGCTTTAAGGAGGCGTTATCTATGATGTCTTCTAAAGCCGTGAATCAAGCCTATCAAAATAGACCGAAACCTTGGAAGTTTCAACTCTTTATTAATACTGCGATCATCATCTTATTTTTATGGAGTGTCCAAATCGTAAAACCGATGCCAATCAGTGAACATGGCGCAGTCATTGCCCGTAATATCATAAGAGGTATTATCAATCCTAACTTCAATATCGTCTTTAGCATGAAACCCTATCATATACCGTATATGTTGTTAGAGACATTATCGATTGCCTTTTTAGGGACTTTAATTGCCTCGATTTTGTCGTTTATCTTAGCGATATTAGGAGCGAAAAACTTAGGTGGAAAATATGGATTTTTTATCGTTCAACCAACCATTACCTTTATTCGCACAACCCCAGTATTACTGTTTGCGATGATTTTTGTTCTAACCGTTGGACCAGGTCCTTTCGCTGGTGTCCTTGCGATTGGTATAAATACAACCGGTGTCTTAACCCGCATGTTTATTGAAATCATTGAAGACATTGATATGACACCGATTGAATCACTTGATGCAATCGGCGCAACGACAATTCAAAAACTTTCTTTTGCCTACATCCCAATGGTATTTTCACAGCTCTTATCTTCGGCAATCTATCGTTTAGATATCAATGTTAGAAGTTCAAGCACCTTAGGTATCGTCGGTGCTGGTGGTATTGGATTTTTACTCACCATTTCTATCAACTTCTTTGATTGGCGCAGTGTTGGTAGTGTGATTTGGTCAATGTTACTGATGGTATTAATCTTAGAACTCATTTCTACAAAACTCCGAAAAAAGGCAGAATAGAGGTCACACTATGTTTGATGATAAACACTTGGTATACCCAGAAAAGCAATGTTTAACCCACTTAACCTTTGGCTCGATTACGTATCAAGACATTATCGATACGAAAGAAGTCCTCGAAAAACACTTTGATACAAACCAACCCATTACGATTGCATATGCTGTCCATAATGAACTCATTATTGGGCTTACATTACCTTACCTTTTCAAGTATCATACCATCGCAACCATTGATATGAATGCCCACCAAACATTGATAGAAGCACTGCTTAAACTGATGCAGGTTGATTATGTCATCACCGACATACCAAACCATCCATTTGTAACAGTCGCACAAAGTCTTTTCATCGGTGTCATCAATGTTTCAATCAATAAATCAGAATTGATAGTCAACGATATCAAACACCCTGAAACACTGCATTCAAACAACCAAGACATTTGTTATTTCACCACCACCTCAGGTACCACATCCACACCGAAAATCATCGTTAGAACAAGAGACTATCAAGTAAACCGTATGACCGAAAAATTCACGACCCGTTTATTAAGCAAAAAAGACAATATCTTAATCACGCGTAGCTTTAAAAGACATACGGCACAATTTGAATATTTATCGGCACTCAATATCTTTGCGAAAACAACGATCGATACTTATTTTGATTATACGCAGCTAACAAACATCATTGAAAAAGAGAATATCACCTATTTTAATGCACCACCAGCCATCTTAAATCAATGGCTAATCTATGCCAAAAACAACCAATTAAAACCCATTAAGAATAGTTTACGCATCATTAAGTCTGGTGGTGCACCACTCCCTTTAGAATCAATTACGTTTATTCAAAACTTTTTTAACGTCACATTGATTCATTCGTATGGTATGGGTGAAGTTGGTAGTATCGCATCCACTGAAAATCAAACCAAAGGATTTAAAGAAGGATCCGTTGGGATTCCTTATGTGGATATCCGCATTATCGATCAAGAAATATGTGTTAAAGTACCGGGTAACTTTACTGGTTATTTAAACGCTGAAACACCACTGACAGATGGCTATTTTCATACTGGTGACCAAGGCTATATTGATGATGATGGCTATTTATTCATCACCGGACGCATCAAAGAAATGATTAATCGTGGTGGTGAAAAAGTATCACCCTATGAAATTGAAGCAGCACTCAAAAAACATCCAAGTATCTTAGATGCGGTTATTTTTCCAATTATCAAAGACGCACAAGAAACTGTTGGTGCAATGCTCATTTTAAGCCCAGATCAAAATATCACATTCAAAGCATTACGCCAACATTTAAGTCAGTATGTCTCTGCCTATAAAATGCCTCAAACAGTGTATATTACAGAATCAATTCCATTATCCAACAATAAAGTATCACGTCGCACACTCCATGACTATTGCATCCAGGAAACATTGCCTAATTTAAACAATGATGATACCATAAAAGAAGTCTACACTCCCACTCAAAAAACACTCAAAAAACGATGGCAAAAACATCTTAAAATAAAAAACATCGCCTTGTCCGATACATGGTTAGAGCTCGGTGGTGATTCCTTAACTGGCACCGCAATGCTTTCAGAGATAGATCAAGATTATAACATCATGATTCCCGCAGAAACACTCTTTAGCGGTGGCACCATCGAAATACTCGCAACCCTCATTGATCATAACCAAAATCAAAGAAAAACAAATAAACGTCTTTACCCAGTGAGAAAAACTGGCAATCTTTATCCAATCATTTTCGTGCATAATCACGCCAATAACTTTGTCGTTTATCATGACTTTGCATCGGTAATCAGCAATAACCGTCCAATCTATAGTCTCATCTTCAAAAACGATAAAACCTGGGCACACCCACTCACGTTTGATGCTTTAGCACAGGTTTATAAAGATGCCATTAAACAAACATTTAATACACCTGTTTATCTACTCGGTCATTGTTTTGGTGGTAAGCTTGCCCATGCCATCGCAGCCACCTGTGAGGCTGAAAATGTGCCGATTGCATCCGTGATTATGATGGATACAACGCGTAAAAAAGAAACCGTTAAAAAACGCATTAAACTGAATCTTAAAGCGCGACTTAAAAACCTCACCGTTGCCTTTAAACATCAACCATTTAAACAACGGGTTCTCATTGCATACAGAAAAACAACGGGACTCTTTTACATGGTGTTTAATAAACAACTACAAAAAGCATACCGGTTCTTCACCAAACGTAAATGGGTTAAGCTTGCCCGTCTTTGCGGCAGTCGCACGATGGTCACACTCGCTGGTAGGGTCCATGAACCTATTGCGATCAAAACACCCATCCTATACATCAACTCGTACCGCAAACAAAGAGAAAACCAGACGCTCAACATCGATTATTGGAAAACCAAAACAGAATCACTATCGCGTTACGATATCGATTCTGAACACCTCGCTTTGTTAAACAAACAAAACACAGAGACGATTGCGACATATTTAAACGAAACCTTAAAACACTAGC
>SKFU01000053.1 GCA_007117835.1 Candidatus Izemoplasma sp.
TGGCGAAACATTCCGTGAAATCTGGTCATTTGACGCAATCAACCGTGCATTAACAGTTGGTGCATACGTTGAAGATGGTATGGAAGCAGACGCACCAGAAGAATAAAAATTTAATTCACTAAAGAACATAATTAACAAATAGGTTTGAACTCAAGTTGTCACATTACAAACCACACCACTCGGCGTGGTTTGTATGTGACATTCTTATTAAATAGCCTATTTTAGAACCATTTAAACACATGATGTTATAGATTTAGTGGCATCATTAAATATTCAAGATAAAGAGGGTGTTAGTTTGATACGATATACACTGATTAGAACAGTATGGGTTTTTATTATACTTGTCACAGTTTTGACAATCAACTTCATACTGTTAAAGAATGCTCCTGAATTTCCACCACCTGATCAAGAGCAACGAGATATTTATTATAATCGTCAAGTGAGCGATGGTTTTATGACCATAGTTCTAGAGCGTGATGCTGAAACCATTGGTAATATTCGTAGAGCACTATTGGGTGATACCGAAGCATACACACTAGTAAGAAATGCACGTTATGTTGATGAGGGCGATCAATTTAGGATTTACAAACCTGTACCATTAATCAACCAGTATTTTTTTTGGGTAAGAAATATCGTCACAGATTGGAACTGGGGCTATTCAACCCGGGTTCAACCCAATGTACCGGTTTGGAATGTACTGTCATCTAGAATTCCTGTCACAGTTCGTTTAAATATTGTTGCATTATTTTTCTATATTCCAATTGGTTTTGCGTTGGGTATCATCGCAGCTTTAAGAAAAAATACGTTAACGGATAACTTAATATCTTTGGGTGTAATGATTTTCATATCATTGCCAAGTTTTGTTATTATGACGTTTTTAGTGCTAATATTTGGCTATACTTTAGGTTGGCTACCCACTCAGTTCCCGGCTGCAGATGTCACTGGTTCGATTCGGTATACCGCACTCATCCTACCAGTATTCGGTCTTTCTTTTGGTGCGATTGCATCGTTAACCAGAACTTCAAGAGCTGAATTAACTGAAGTATTAACCTCTGAGTTTTTGCTTTTAGCAAGAACTAAGGGCTTAACGCAAACTCAAGCGGTGTTGAGACATGCGCTAAGAAATTCCATGGTACCACTCGTACCTGGAATCATTGGGTCATTTGTAGGGTTACTTAGTGGATCAGTCATTATTGAGTTGATTTACAGTATTCCAGGCACAGGACGTATTTTTATCCGTGCAATGACGCAAAATAATTATGACTATAACCTTATATTAGGTATTACCGCATTTTATACCATTGTAAGTTTATTCGCCATATTATTGGTTGACTTGTCGTATGGCATCGTTGACCCACGTATTAGAATGGGGGCGAGAAAATAATGCGTTATTCTGAAAAAAATACACCTGTAGATAAAACTAAGTTTCAAATGGTTCAAAAGGACCAAAAAATTTACGATAAAAAGTTTGAAACAAAGCCTATAGGTTATTTTAAAGATGCGATGATTCGTTTCTCGAAAAATAGAACCAACGTGATCGCAACCATTATTTTGTTTACAATGATTACTTTGTCGATTTTTATCCCGGTTTTAACAACGAAAAACTATGAAGTACTAGAGAGTCAATTAAGACACTTGCCACCAAGAGTACCGATTTTAGAAAATTTTGGTATATTTGATGGCGTACGTTATGTTGAAAATCAAGAAGTTGATATTACTACCATTGATCCCGAGACAGGCCTAGGTGTACCACCGAGAAGTCTTTACCGTCCCGAATTTATTGAAATGGATAGTTTAATCAACTATAATGTCGCCTGTTCAACACGGATTGAGAGTTGCCGTGGCGGGGTTGTAAGCTTTACTTTGCGTGATGAATCCTTAGGCGCAACCTTTCAATCACCAGAGCGCTTAACGATTGTTAGTTCACAAGAACCAAAGCTCGTTATTAATGTGACTGAGTTTTCTGATCATAATGGTGTGAGTTTGGATATTAAAGTTGACCCAGCATTCACCGGAAATTATGAGACGTTAATCAGTATAACCGAACCTGGTGTTTATGAGTTAGATATGGCAAATTTACTGAATAACCCATCGTTTGTCTCTTCTTTCTTACGATTTGAGTTAACAGCGTTAGAACCAAGAGCCAGTGTTACCATTGATAGCTTTAAATTTTATACTAATTTACAAGAAGAACCTGTCATGGATGATTTCGGCTATGCCTTGTCAATTTATGAACGCGTCGATGGTAGTGCTAGAACACCGTCACGTAGCGGCGCTGAATTATTGATGTCATCATTCCGTTATGATGTCTACGAATCGGCATTAGGCGAAGTCGAACGTCGTAATATGGCAAGTACTGAATACTACGGCATTATCGAAGAGTTTGAAGATGTATGTACTAAAATAGATAATCCAGACAATCCCAATGGATGGTTTTTCACTGAAGGTTGTCCGATTTTGGAAGTTAAAAATACGTCTGAACCTGTAGTGGTCGGTGGCATAGCATATTACAGTTATCATTTGGTGATAAACTATGCACTCTACGCTGGTTATGATGACATACCATATTTCTTCTTTGGTACTACTGAGGCAGGTCATGATTTATTTGCGTTAACATGGGTTGCGCTTAGAACGAGTTTACTGATTGGTCTAGCTGCGGCTACTATCAACATCACAATCGGTATTGTTTATGGTGCCATATCTGGTTACTATGGTGGAAAAGTCGATTTACTTATGGAACGTTTTTCTGAAGTTATCGCACGTATTCCGTTCCTCGTTATCTTAGCGATTGCGGTTGCTTATGTCGGACCAGGAATAACCACGTTAATTATCGTTTTAATTGTTTCCGGATGGATTGGTGTGGCGAGTGTCACACGAACCCAGTTCTATCGTTATAAAGGCCGTGAGTATGTGCTTGCTTCTAGAACATTAGGCGCAAAAGACTCGCGCTTGATTTTCCGTCATATTCTCCCGAATGGTATTGGGACCATTGTAACGGCATCTGTACTCATGATACCGCTGGTTATTTTTACTGAATCAACCCTATCATACTTAGGATTCGGAATAGGTTACGGACAGTCATTTAATGTCTTTGGGGTTGAATTCTCGGGCGTTTCGATTGGGGTTTTACTGGCAACCGGGCGTACTGAGTTGCTTGATAAACCTTACCTAACGTATTTTCCGGCAATTATTATTTCTATTTTAATGATTACATTCAATATGTTTGGGAATGCGCTTCGTGACGCATTTAATCCTTCTTTAAGGGGGTCGGAATAAGATGACAAAAGATGCTAAAAAATTAGAAGTCGATAACTTAACCGTTTCCTTTAGAACGACACAAGGATTGGTACGTGCTGTACGCGGTGTTAGTTTTGATTTAGACCGCGGTGAAACTCTTGCAATTGTCGGTGAGTCAGGTAGTGGTAAGTCAGTTACTAGCCGTGCAATCATGGGGATTTTAGCAAACAACGCGATTATTGACGATGGCCGTATCATTTACGAAGATGAAGATTTAACTAAAATTCGTGAAGAAGATTTTCATAAACTGCGTGGTAACAAAGTGGGCATGATTTTCCAAGATCCACTGTCGAGTTTAAATCCAATCATGAAAATTGGTAAGCAAGTTACAGAGGGTATGTTGGTTAACGGCCATCACTTAAAAAACAAGTATAAAGCGCTTGTGCATCCGCACAGACGTAAAATACTAAACATTAAAGATGATATAAAGAAATTAAAGGTACAACTAAAAAAACAAATAATTACGCTTAAAGAGTCAGATAAGGCAGGCGAAATTGGAACATTAAAAGCAGACACCAGAAGAAAGATTTCTGCGCTTAAACTAGAACTTAAAGCTGCCAAATCAAACTATAGAGTCAAATGTAAAGAAGCCAAAATTACAGTAAAAAAAGATTGGCAACAAGAAAAAGCAAAATACGCTGAAAAAATTAAAAACGTCAGAGCTAAGATTTCTGGGACTGATGAAGACAATAAAAAAGCGTATAGAAAAGAAATTTCACTACTTAAAGAACAGTGTCGCCGTTATAAAAAAGTAACGAAAAAAGAAGCCATCGAACGTGCCGTAGTGGTTATGGACGAAGTCGGGATTCCTGAACCAATCAAACGCTTAAAACAGTATCCGTTTCAGTTTTCGGGTGGGATGCGTCAACGTATTGTTATCGCGATTGCACTGACTGCAAACCCTGATTTATTGATTTGTGATGAACCAACGACTGCACTCGACGTTACCATTCAAGCGCAAATTCTTGAGCTTATCAAAAAATTAAAAGCAGAACGCGACCTTACCGTTATATTCATTACCCATGACCTTGGTGTTGTGGCGAATATGGCAGATCGTGTTGCGGTCATGTATGCGGGTAAAATCGTTGAGATTGGAACCGCACAAGATGTTTTTTACAACCCTAAACATCCATACACTTGGGCGCTCTTATCATCAATGCCTGACTTAACGAGTAAAGCACGTTTATCGGCAATTCCAGGAACGCCACCAAACATGCTTTATCCACCGAAAGGCGATGCATTTGCCGATCGGAACAAGTATGCTATGGAAATCGATTTTGAGGAACAACCGCCAATGTTTAAAATCAGCGAATCACATTACGCTGCAACATGGTTACTTCATGATAATGCCCCTAAAAACATTGAGATGCCTGAAATCATTCAAGAGCGTATTAACACCATGAAAGCCCGCACGAAGAAAGAGGTGAGCCAGTAATGAATAAAACAACTGAACAACCGATTCTTAGTGTGCGTCGTCTTAAACAATATTTTTCAAGCGGCTTTGGGAAACAAAAAATGGTCGTAAAAGCCGTTGATGATGTAAGTTTTGATATTTACAAAGGTGAAGTTTTCGGACTGGTTGGTGAGTCTGGTTGTGGAAAAACAACCACAGGACGCTCAATCATTAAACTGTATGAACCGACCGATGGTGAAGTTTTCTTTATGGGAACACGCATCTCTGCAGGCACACAGTCACTGAAAGAAAGCATCAAAACAATGCGTCGAGAAGCGCATAAACAATTGGCTGAACTTACGTTACAAGAAAAAAAATCTATTGAAGAAGCACAAGGTAACGAAGCTAAAATTGATGCGATTAAGAAAGACTTTGAAGCACAGAAAGAAGAAGTGACTAAAGACCGTGATGCCTTAATTAAAAACATCAAACGCGATATTCCGAACCGTAAAGAAGATACAGGAAAACCAAACAAAGAATTGATGAAAAGAATGCAAATGATCTTCCAAGATCCGATTGCATCACTAAATCCTCGTATGACGGTTAAAGAAATTATTGCCGAAGGGTTACGCATCGCCGGCGAAAAGAAAGATAAAGAAATTAACATTCAAGTCAACCGTGTGTTAGAAACTGTTGGTTTATTGCCAGAACATGCCAGCCGTTATCCTCATGAGTTCAGTGGTGGACAACGTCAGCGTATTGGTATTGCCCGTGCACTTGTTGTTAGACCAGAGTTTATCATCGCCGATGAACCCATCAGTGCGCTCGATGTTTCGATTCAAGCACAGGTCATCAACTTACTTAATGATTTAAGACAAGAATTTGGCATTACCATAATGTTTATCGCCCATGACCTTTCAGTCGTTAAATACTTTAGTGACCGTATCGGCGTTATGTACTATGGTAAATTGGTTGAACTAGCATCGAAAGATGAATTATTTAAAAACCCACTTCACCCTTATACAAAATCATTATTATCGGCAGTTCCTTTGCCGGATCCTGATTATGAAAAAGGGCGCAAGCGTATTAAATACGATCCAACGATGCATGATTATAGCAAAGAATTACCGGATTTACACGAAGTTAAACCAGGTCACTTCATCTATGCCAATACCATGGAGTTAGAAGAATACAAGAAAGTTCTTAAATAATGCTTAAGTCAATTATCCGCACACTCTCCATCTCTTTATCGATTGTGATGATCATTATCTTGACACTTTATCGAAGTTCATTTACATTTTTAAACATTTCGAATGCATTTTTCATGGTTGGAATCATTGTCTTCTTTGTATATTTAACAAGTTTGACACGCGCCAACAACATTTTGCATTCTTCAAGTTA
Organism: Candidatus Izemoplasma sp.; assembly: GCA_007117835.1. Taxonomy (GTDB): domain Bacteria; phylum Bacillota_I; class Bacilli_A; order Izemoplasmatales; family Izemoplasmataceae; genus CSBR16-107. The sequence continues at coordinate 6,092 of SKFU01000053.1, forward strand.
TTTTATTAAATCATTGTTTCGAAAAAGTGATGCACACTCGATGAATTACGCACAGTATAAAGAGTATCATCCATCAAAATCTGTGGATAGTGCAAATCAAGCAGTCAAAATGAGTATTGGTCTAGTTTTTGTTATTGTTGCATTTGTATTGTCAAGATTCGCTTAACATTTAACGGCATCACATGCTTAGTGATGCCGTTTTTATGTGCATCATGCTTAAAAAAAATAAATCATTGCACAATCTTATGTGTATTGGTGTATAATTATAATACTGATATAAAAATAGGGGCCAATACTGATGAATATAATTGCACACAACGGAAACCCATTCGAAGGGAGTCCAACACTTAAAGAAAAACCGCGAAAACCGAAGTTTTTCATGCGACTTGTGGTTGCGATTTTAGCATACCCACCGCTTATTATCCGAGGACATCGCTTCATTAAGAAAAATATGAAAAAGATCAAACACCCATACATATTACTTGTCAATCATAACTCATATTTGGACTACCGGATCGCGGCCAAAGCCGTGTTGCCCCATCCGGCATCAAATGTGGTTGCACTCGAAGGTTTTATCGGGCTTGAAAAACCAATGCACTGGATTGGTGGTATAGGGCGTCGTAAGTTTACCCATGATATCACATTTATCCGCCATGTATTGCATGTCTTAAGAAACTATAAAAACTCGCTTATTATGTATCCGGAAGCACGTTACTCATTGGTTGGGACACCATCAAAATTACCAGACGGTCTTGGTAAACTGATTAAAGTTGCCAAAGTACCCGTGGTCACTTTGATTAATCACGGAAACCATCTTGCGCAACCCTATTGGCATCCATATAAGCGCTTTGTTCGACCCAAATCATACTTAACCCAAATCATCACTCAAGAAGAAATAGAACAGTTAAGTGTACAAGAAATTAATCGACGAGTTCATCAAGCATTTCAGTATGATGATTATTTGTGGCAACAAAAAAACAACGTTAAAATCGCCCACAAAAAACGTGCGGAAGGATTGCATCGAGTACTGTATCAATGTCCGTCATGCTTTCAAGAAAACCAGATGGTTTCTGAGGGTGCAAACCTAATATGTAAAGCCTGTGATACCCAAGTTACATTGAGTGAATATGGTGTTCTTACCGCATTAGATAAAGATCCAATCTTTACCCATATACCCGATTGGTTTGAGTGGCAACGCACGCAAGTAAGACAAGAAATCATTGATAAGAAATTTAGTATTGCGACACCGGTTAAAGTGTATGCATTGCCAAACAGTAAAGGGTTTATACCACTTGAGAATGGGTTTTTAGAATATGATTACCAATCCATTAAACTGAGCTATACGTTTAATAATGAGACTTTTATCGAGACAATCGATGCCAGAAAACAACAAGCAATTCACATTGAATTTGATTATTTAAATCAGGGCCAAGCAATGAGTTTCTCAACCGATTCACAAACATACTTTATCTTTATCGATGCTGCGGTTGTACCGGTTACTAAACTGTATTTAGTCGCCGAAGAATCGCATTTAGAACTGTGTCAAACCAACAAAATAAAAACATCGTCACGCTCATAAAATAATTGAGACGATGTTTTTTTATGGTATAATGCAGTTAATATTAAACGAGGAGGCGTTTATGAAAAAAATCGTGATTGCATTTATAATTACCATCACTGCAAGCTTATCAGCAACCACAGTTTACGCCTCGCTATTCGAACAGCGCAGCGTGGTCTCTAAAATTATTGAAATGAGTTTTCGTGTGGGTCAACTGAACCGTGTTGTCATTACAGAAGACATTGCTGAGGCATATTTTGCGACACAAAAAGTAATTAATCAAAGACCCCATCATTTGCCACGGTTAGTTTACCGAACAACCGTGACACAACATCATAGCCAAGATGACATGCCATACTATCAGTTTACACCCAGCACAGAAGATAAAACGCGAGTAATAGTGTATTTTCACGGGGGTTCATATGTCACAACGGCAAGCATCATCCACTTTCAGTTTATTGATCGACTCAGTCATGCATCGGGGTACACTGTATTGCTTCCGATTTATCCACTGGCCCCTGAATATACCCATCAAGAAGCCTTTGAAAAACTCACATTATGGTACGCAGACTTGGTTGAAGCAAATCCCAATCAATCATTTGTTTTTATTGGTGATTCTGCCGGCGGTGGGTTGGCACTTGGGTTTACGCAAATGTTAAACCTTTGCGCCAAGCAATTACCAGAAACTACTGTGCTTATTTCACCTTGGTTAGACATCTCATTAAGTAACCCAGACGTCAAACAAGTTCAAAAACTTGATCCCTTGTTAAATGCCTCAGCAGCAAGTTTTTTAGGTGATGCATGGCGCGGCGATACCGATCCTTTATTTTATCAAGTGAGTCCGTTATACGGCGAGTTTGAAGGGTTACCACCAATCCATGTGTTTACCGGAACCTATGACATCTTATACCCAGATGTACTATTGCTAAAATCGCAGGAACACACCGCAACCATTGATTATTACATATACGATAAAATGACACATGTTTTTCCCTTATACCCATTGATGAAAGAAGCAAATGAGGCGTTTGATATCATTTTAGAAATCATAAAAAATCCCTAAAATTAGGGATTTTATTTTGCTTGATGGACCACAACTTGTGGAAATGGAATTTCAATCTTATGTTGTACCAATATTTCTTTAATTCGTTGTCTTAAAGCACGTTCAATCCCCCACTGTTCCATCGGTAAAACTTTTACGACGACACGCAGATTAACACTGCTATTGGCCAAATCTGTCACACCCAATACACGGGGTTCTTCAACCATCACAGGGTATTGTTCTTTCATTGCAGGCAAATGCTTTTGTAAAACAGCAATCGCGTTGGCCACATCTTCTTTGTATGCAATCCCAAAATCAACCACTGCAAGGGAAGGACTGCGCATGAAGTTAGACACAGGATCAATTGAACCGTTATTAAATATTTTTACTTCCCCTTTAAAATTCCGAACTTTTGTTGTTTTAAGACCAATATCGATGACCTCACCCATAAACCCACCAATTTCAACCCAATCACCAACATCATAATGGTTTTCGAAAATGATGAAAAATCCACTGATAAGATCATTGATAAATTTTTGCGCCCCTAGACCAATAACCAAACCAGCAATACCTAAACCAGCTACAGCAGGGCCAACATTAATCCCCCAAATCGATAAAATACTTAACACCAAAACAATGCCAATAATGTACTTAACAATACTTAAGCTTACTTTCGATATGGTTTGCTTTCGTCTTTGGTTATGTGCACCACTTTTGCCAAAACGAAACAAAGAAATTTTACTAATTTTATAAAATGTGAGTGACACAAAAACCGAAATTAAAGTCGCAACCAAACGTGGCACACTGTTTTCTAAAACAGCAGTAAATTCTAATATCATTGCCCCTATATAGTCACTTGCATCATATCCCCATACCCATAACAGTAAAATAATTGATAACGCCAATAAAACAAAAATCATACCATAGATAAACACCACATGTTTTACATGAATCGATTCTTGTTTAAAATTAAGTTGTTTTCTAAGCGCATAAATAACGAAGATTAAAAAAGTTAAAAGACCAACTGTAATCAATGTTTGAGATAAAACGCCCATCAGTATAATCATTATGAAAACCCCTTTCATGTCATGTCTATTTTACCATATAATTGGCTCAAACTGTTTAAATATAATGATTTTATCAAAGCCGATTGCCAAAATAGTAAAAATATAGTAAAATTTAACTATGAATTTAACGAGGTGGTTATATGCCGACATTAAAAGACATTGCCAAAGCATCTCAAGTATCGATTGCGACAGTCTCTCGGGTACTCAGTGACGATCAATCACTACAAGTATCACCCGAAACACGCACAAAGATTTTACGTGTCGCAGAATCGATGCAGTATAAGCCCAAAAAAAATGATTTTAAAACACACCTACATATTGGTGTGGTTTTATGGTATGAGACCACCCAAGAACTCAATGATCCTTATTTCATGGAAATTCGTCACGGGATAGAAGCATTGGCGATTGAAAAAGGTGTTTATTTAATGACAATATATCGGCACAAAGATGGGTTCGACCTAAAGAAACTAAAAGGTGTTGAAGGGTTGATTGTCATCGGAAAGTTCACAGACTCAGAGATGCGCCAATTTGAACGCATTACCAAACACATTGTCACAGTCGATAGCGATACTGAACCACTAAAGTATCAAAGTGTGATGATTGATTTTAGACAAGCGATGCGATTGGTTTTAGAATATGTTTTAGCCCATTACCAAGGAAGCATCGGTTATATTGGTGGTCAAGAAAAAATTCTTGATCATGTTTTGGTTGGCGAGCGACGCATTAAATTTTTTGAAACTTACCTTACAAAGCGTCACCTTTATGACCCAACCCATGTGTATTTGGGCGAGTTTAGCAGTGCATCAGGGTATCAGTTAATGACCCAAGCAATAAAAAAAGGTCAACTTGCACGCATTTATTTTTGTGCGAGTGATTCGATTGCGATGGGTGCAATGCAAGCACTGCACGAGCATAACATCAGCATTCCTGAAACCGTCGCAATCATTGGCTTTAACGACATCGCCCAAGCCAAATACATGCATCCCGCATTAACCAGTTTAAAAGTACCCACGAAAGCGATGGGTAAAACAGCGTTAAGGGTATTGATACAACACATTGAAACCAGCGATACACCACCCATTAAATATGTATTACCGACAGAACTGATTGTACGTAAATCCGGTTAAAGGAGAAACCCATGAAAAAACAAATGACTGAACTTCATCAAACAATATATAATCAATCACCGCAAACGGTGATTTTTGTACCGGGTCGCGTCAATTTAATCGGTGAACACACCGATTACAGTGGTGGATTTGTGATGCCAATCGCTATCGATTTGGGCATTTACGCAGCCATTAGTGAACGCAAAGATTCACGCATCGATGTGTATAGCGATACATTTGCTAAACTCGGTATCCAAACAGCGAGTAAACCGTATCAATACCACCCGGAAAAACAGTTTTTGAACTATATCGAAGGCATGTGTTCGGTTTTAGAGTCCAATGGCCATACACTAAACAAAGGCTTATCAATATCACTTTATAGTACATTGCCAAGTGGTGCAGGCCTATCATCAAGTGCGGCTTTAGAAATATTAATAGGGATTATACTTAGGCAATATAACCAACTTAAAATTGACGATTTAACGTTAGTTTACCATGCCCGAGCGGTTGAAAATGAGTACTTAAAATTATCATCAGGTATTTTAGACCAATATGCCATCATGTTTGGTAAAAAAGATCATGCAATGATGTTGCACACACGGTTAATGAAGCAAGCATACATAAAGATTAACCTAACTCAATATACGCTTGTACTAATGAACACAAACAAAACAAGAAAACTGACAGAAAGTGCTTATAATGATCGCTTTAAAACAATCAAAGAAGGCCAGAAATATTTCAGTGGGCCTCTAGATACCGTTTCTTATGAGATGCTTCTAGCAAAAAAAACAACAATTAATAATGATATAATTTTTAAACGACTCGCGCATGTCATAAACGAAAATCAACGCGTAACCGATGCAAAAAAAGCACTGTTAGCCAATGATTATAAAACATTAGGAAACTTAATGAATGCATCCCATGATTCACTGAAAACACTGTATGAAGTGTCGTGTGAAGAACTTGATTTCTTAGTGGATGCCCACCGACAACACGGTGCCCTTGGTGCACGTATGACTGGCGCCGGTTTCGGTGGGACAATGATTGCTTTATACAAAGCTGAATTACCGTGTTTTGAGGCACTTAAGATTGCGTATAAAAAACGTTTCAATTACGCACTAGAAATCATGGTGACAAGCGCAGTATCTGGACCACACATAAAGGAGGAGTTGTAATGAAAATTGCTGTGACTGGCGGTGCCGGATATATTGGAAGTCACGCAGTAAAAGCATTGATTGAACAAGGTCACGATGTCATCATTATTGACAATCTATCAACCAGCGATCTCAGTCAATGTCACCCAAAGGCAAA
>SKFU01000045.1 GCA_007117835.1 Candidatus Izemoplasma sp.
AGGTATGGACTTGGATGCGGCGATAATTGAAGCAGGAAAAACCCGTTTAAGACCAATCTTTATGACAGCAATCACAACAATTCTTGCCTTAACTGGACTAGCTTTCGGTTTTGGAGATGGTGCTGAGTTAACGCAACCATTGGCATTAACATCCATTGGTGGTTTAATTTACGCAACGTTCTTAACGATATTCGTGGTCCCAATCATGTACCATTTAGTTACCACTAAAGGACGATTTATTTTCTCAGGGTTTATAACGATTGTTGGTGGTGTTGCTGCAACATACTTTTATGATGTTGGGAACCTAGTCATCGCTATAGCCATTGCTGCGGCAACGATAATACTTGTACCAATCATCGTGTTTTTTTCAAAAAAGCCAATCGAACAACGTGAATCGGTTGACGAGAATCTTGACACAATCATCAAAAATATAGGAAACCATCATGCATCCTAAAAAACAAGCCATTTGCAAAGTGACGTTAAAGCTCTTGTCCGAACCGAGTGCAACAAATAAATTGACATTACAATCGATTGCAAAACACCTTAATATTGGGAAAAGCACAATTTATGAGTATTATCAAAACAAAGCACAGATTATTGAATCTGCACTTGGCTATCTCATCGACCAGCATTTAGAAATTCTTCTTAGCGATACATCGCTATTAAAACAATCGTTTGAAGTTGCATTCAAGACCCACTATCAAAAAATTCTTGATTTGTACCAAAACAAACAATCTTTACAAGAAATGATGTCTCATTCAGACGTTGCTCAATTACCCAAAGAAAACAAAGATGCGCTGTTATTAAAAATGATTGGTGCTTTTGAACAAAGCCAACAACGGTTATATGAGATTTTGTCCATTGGTATCAAAGAAAAAATACTCAATGACGCCATTGATAAAACACAATTACAAAGTATCGAATCGTTAATTTTTGGTAGTGTACTGGCAATGGCCCAACCACACAATGATTGGGATCATTCAGCGATGGTTGATGCCATATATCTCAATGTGGTTCGGTTGCATCAACACTAATAAAAGCATCATCATACGTTGTTTATCAAAACGTAAGATGATGCTTCTTTTTTCAAAATATAGCCCGTTGCTTTATGGTTTTGATAGCATACGACAAGGGTTAGCGTGCGATAACTCGTGACAATACTATGTTTAAAAAGTTGGTTAACTGTAAGGTGCGTGTTTTTTGCAATCTTCTCAAATAATTTTTGTTTCATTGCTTTGTCATGAATCACAGGAAAATAACATTTAGGTTTTACCTTTGCCCGCAGCAAATAGATGTACTTTAAAGCATCAAGATCTTCTTTTAAAACCCCATTCACTTCTAAGAACTTGTGTAAAAAAGCAAACAAAGTATCGAGTTGATAATCATGGGGGTCAACTGTTTTAATGAACGTATCGTACATTGCCTTAAACGCGTCAAAATAAGATTCGAAATGCTTTGATAAAACCACGTAAACAAAATCTTTGAAAAAGCCTTTATTATGAAATATATTCAGCATTATCTCAACGTGTTTAATCACAAACAAATCAGTCACTGATAAGGTGTTATTATCAATAATTTCATACGGTGGTTTTAGGTCAAATCGGTAATTAAACTTGGATGCATTGGTTCTAATTTTAGTGCCTCGTAACATTTTTAAAAATCCCAGTTGTAACTCTTTTGCACCAAGTGCGAACACTTGGTCAAATGACTCTTTGAACATGGCTAAATTCTCTCCAGGTAACCCGGCGATCAAATCGAGGTGCAATTCGATAATGTTAGCATTTTGTATGTGTTTAATCATGGTAAAAAGTTTTTGAATGTCTTGGTTTCTTTCAACCCACTGATTGGTTGATGTGTGGACAGATTGAATACCGATTTCAAATCGGAAAAGTCCGCTTGGTGCTTTGTCATGGATTGCGTTAATCCATGATGAATTTAAGTGATCACCAGTGATTTCAAATTGATACACTGTGCCTGGTCTATGGTGGGTGATAATCCATTCAATGATGCGGGGCATCTGTTTATTTGCATTGAACGTTCGGTCGAGAAACTTAAACGTTTTAACGCCAAGTTTTTGACAACGCTTTAGTTGCTCAATTACATGATCGAATGGGAAAAAACGTACTGTCTTTTCAAGTGATGAAAGACAGTAAGTACATTTGTATGGACAACCACGACTGCTTTCAATATAGGCAATACGGTGTTTAAATGATGTGCTATCTTCTTCCAAGAAAAACGGGGATTTTAAGTGTGATAAGTCCTTAATCTCTTCAATCGAATGATTAATCTCTTTTGTTGTAATGCTATATACTTTGCTCAGTGAATGACCGAATTTAAAGTGTTTTATGACTGCATCAAGTACCATCTCGCCTTCACCCTTGACAATGATGTCTGCGTAGTCTAAAAATGCCTGTGCATCATAACTAACTTCAGGACCACCAAATACAATCGGTGTCGGGGTTAAATCTCGTGCCAATTGTTTGATAATTTCAATGTTCCATATATAAGTACTAAAACCAATAAATAGCGATTGGTAAGATTGGATTGTCTTTAAGATGTGATGGTAATCATCTTTGATTGTGAACTCAACAATATCAACGTCAAAAGCACTGTTTGCCTTGAGCAAGCGTACAGCGTTATTGGTATGAATATACTTGGCATTGATGGCAACGAGTAATGGACGCATCTGATTTCAACTCCTGTGTACATTTTAACATAGCTTTAAGTCTTTTGTGATAGAATAAAAATGAGGTGACATGGATTATGGGATTATTTAAACTGGTCACGGACTATGAGCCAAAAGGCGATCAAGTTAACGCGATTAAAACCATCGCTGATTATATTGATTGTGGCGAAAAAGAAATAGTTTTACTTGGCGCAACAGGCACCGGGAAAACATTCACGATGAGTAACGTGATTCAAGCAGTCAATAAACCGGTATTGGTTTTAGCACACAACAAAACGCTTGCAGGGCAACTCTATTCTGAGTTTAAAGCCTTTTTTCCTGATAATCGGGTAGAATACTTTATTTCTTATTATGATTATTACCAACCGGAAGCTTATGTACCAAGCCGTGATTTATACATAGAAAAAGATTCATCGATTAACGATGAAATCGATGAGTTAAGACACAGTGCGACAGCATCTTTACTTGAACGAAAAGACGTGATAGTTGTCGCAAGTGTTTCTTGTATTTACGGCATAGGAGACCCTGAAGATTATAAAAACGCAACACTCACATTACGTGTCGGTGAGGTGATTGATCGCAACACCTTGTTAAATCAACTTGTAAACATGCTTTTTGTTAGAAATGATATTGATTTTAATCGTGGAACTTTTCGTGTGAAAGGTGACGTTGTCGAAGTATTGCCTACGTACAAAAAAACAGTGGCTTACCGTATTGAATTTTTTGATGAAGAGATTGAACGTTTGCGTTCATTTGATGTGGTTACAGGAGAAGTGCTTGAAGATTATTCGGTTTTAACGTTATTTCCTGCAACACAGTTTGTGACCAATAAGGACAAAATCTCTCAAGGTATTGAACGGATTGAAAACGAGTTGGCAGTTACCTATAATGCATTCAAAGAAAATGGTAAAATCGTTGAAGCTGAACGCATTAAACAACGCACCCAATACGACGTTGAATTACTTAAAGAAATGGGGACATGTAAAGGTGTTGAAAATTATTCAAGACATTTGTCGTTGAGACAAGAAAATGAAACACCATCCACCTTAATGGATTTTTTTGGCGATGATTACTTACTGATTATTGATGAATCGCATGCGACGATTCCACAGGTGAGGGGAATGTATAATGGGGATCGTTCCCGTAAACAAACGTTGGTTGATTTTGGTTTTCGCTTACCAAGTGCACTTGATAACCGTCCCTTAAACTTTACTGAGTTTAATAAAAAAATACATCAAGTGGTTTATGTCAGTGCAACACCTGGTGATTATGAGTTATCAAAAAACATTCCGATTGTTGAACAAATCATTCGTCCAACTGGCCTGTTAGATCCAGTCATAGAAGTACGTAAAAAAACTGGACAAATTGATGATATTGTGGATGAAATGATGCGACGTATTGACCGCAATCAAAGAACCTTAATCACGACGCTTACCATTAAAATGAGTGAAGATTTGACATCGTATCTTAAGGAACTAGGGTTTAAAGTGGCTTACTTGCACTCTGAAATTAAGACGCTTGAACGCATGGAAATCATTCGTGAACTGCGTTTGGGTGTTCACGATGTTTTGGTAGGCATCAATTTATTAAGAGAAGGTCTTGATTTACCAGAAGTTGGATTCATTGCCATTTTAGACGCCGATAAAGAAGGGTTTTTACGAAGTGAACGCAGTTTGATTCAAACGATTGGTCGTGCCGCAAGAAACAGTGAAGGTTTGGTTGTGCTTTATGCAGATCATATGACCAACTCTATGACCCGTGCAATCTCTGAAACAAATCGCCGAAGAACGATTCAAAAGTCCCACAATACCCGCTATAACATTACCCCACAGACCATCCAAAAACACATAAGGGAATCAATTAAAATTAAACTTGCTGTTCAAGATTCAAGCAAAAGTATCGCGAGTATGAGTCAGCTAGAACGTCAATCAATGATTGAAACACTTGAAAAAGAAATGCGACAAGCGGCAAGAGAACTAGATTTTGAAAAAGCGACAGAATTAAGAGATTTGATATTTGAAATTAAGTCATCGTTATAGATGATTTTTTTCTTGCATTATTATGACACTAGTGTCATAATAATGTTAGAAAGGGGTGAATATGTGCCGAAAAAGACTTTCTTAAATTTAAATAGGCAAAAACAAGAACGGATTATATCATCTTCAATTTCAGTGTTTTCTGCAAAACCGTTTGATCATGTTACTGTCAAAGATATTGTTGAGGCTGCACAGATACCAAGAGGGAGTTTCTATCAATATTTTGATGATTTAGTTGATCTTTACTTACATCTTATCGAATATGCTCAACGCGTAAAAATGGTGTATGTTGAACCAATTTTAACTCGGGTTGGTCAAGAACCATTTTTAAATCTTTATCTTGAACTATTTGAAGCGGGGCTCACTTTTGCCAAAGCGCACTTTGATTTGTATCAAGTAGGGTCTCATTTATTTTTATCACAGAATCCCCAATTGATTAAACATATGAAAGCCATAGAGCAACAAGGGATTGATGCACTGAGTTATTTATTAAAAAAAGATCAGGAGACTGGATTTATTAAAACGCATATTGATGTTGTGATGATAGCTAAAATTTTATATCATCTTAATGTCCGTGATTTGATTTATGAGCTTTACAAAGGTACTCCGGATCAAGAAATTATCCAAATGGTTGAAAAAATACTCATCATTATTAAGTATGGTGCGTACAAGGAGGATACAAATGGCTAAAAAAGTGTTCGAAGTCAAGGATTTACGTTTTAAATACAAAAAAGGTCAGGTTGAAGCAGTAAAAGGTATTAGTTTCACTATTTTAGAAGGCGAGATATTTGGTTTATTGGGGCCGAGTGGTGCAGGCAAATCGACCACTCAAAAAATCATGACACGTTTACTGACAGATTACGAAGGTACCATACTTTATAATGGGAAAGATTTGACCAGTTATAAGGATGATTTTTATGAAGATATCGGTGTTGGTTTCGAGTTGCCAGTACATTTTTCAAAATTAACAGGTTTAGAGAACATGAAGTTTTTTCAGCGCTTGTACAAGTCACATGCCAACATCGAAACGTTACTTGATCAAGTCGGTTTATTAGAAGATAAAGACCGTCTTGTTGGTGAGTATAGTAAAGGCATGAAAATGCGTCTTAATTTTGTACGTGCATTACTCAACAATCCGAAGTTCTTGTTTTTAGATGAAGTCACCAATGGGTTAGATCCAAGCAATGCACGAATCATTAAAAATCTCATTCGTGATTTTCAAGCACAAGGGGGTACAGTGTTACTTTCAACGCATTTAATGAATGATGTCGAAGAACTGTGTAATCGTGTTGCTTTTATATCACAAGGTTTGATTCAAGAAATCGAAACACCAAGGTCATTAAAAATTAAGTATGGAAAACGTGAAGTTAGTGTTGAACATTATGTGAATGGCAACACGGAAGTCGCAACCTTTAATTTAGAGGGTATTGGCGAGAATGAAACATTCTTAGAATTAATAAGAAGAGCGAAGATTGAAACAATTCACACGGGTGAAACGTCGATGGATGATATATTTATTATGGTGACTCAAGGAGCACAAGATGCATAATTTATCATTGTTAATCCGTGGTGAATTTGAACGCATGATCAAATATAAAATACTTCAAATCAGTCTTGTTGTGACTGTATTATGGCTCATTATGTTATGGATGATTGGATCTGAAGAGGCAGTTACATTTGTACCTTTATTTATCTTTATGGATGCCTCGATGATGTCGGTGCTCATGATTGGTGCGAATCTATTTTATGAGAAACAAGAAAATACCTTGAAAACATTATTAATCACACCTTCAACTTTACCTGCAATTATTTTCAGTAAAGTAATCGGTTCTGTGTATCTTGCACTTCAGTCAACGATAATACTGGCGGTAAGTGCAATGATTTTATTTGGTTTAGAAGTCAAGCTTATTCCATTAATTTTATTTATTACTCTAATCGCAACATTGCATACAATGATTGGTTTTATGTTTTCGATGTATGCAAAAGATTTCAATGGGTTGCTTGGACTTATGATTGCATACATGGTGTTCTTTGCATTCCCGAGTATCTTTTATGCGCTTGGTGTGATTGAAGGATTTTTAGAAATGGTTTTATTAATTTCTCCGACGCATTCATCTTTATTACTCATTGATTATACAATGATGAAAGATGTGGCTTTATGGATTCGTATTTTTGGGATTGTGTATATGAGTATCGCGACGGTCTTATTAACGGTATGTGTTGTTTACCCTAATTACATGAAAGATGCGGTGAGAGACTAATGAAGAAGTTTATTGACTTACTCGGTTATGAACTGAAAAACTTAACGCGAGATTCTATGACAATGATTCTAATTGTTTACCCGATTATGATTGTATTAATAGGATCATACATCATACCCATGGTTTTAGAACAGTTTGGTGAAGACGGGGTTCAGTCATCGATTGTCGGACTTGTTATTGTAATCATCTTTGCATCGATTGCACCTTTTATTACAGGTGCAATGTTAGGATTTAACATTCTTGATCACCGTGATGAGAACACTTTAGACACCATCCGTGTCACACCGCTTTCTTTAAAAGGGTATATGCGATTCAAGTCAATCTATGCGTATGTATTATGTGTCATGGCATCGTTTGTGACTGTCTATGGTGTTAAAGTATTAAGTGGGGATCGTTATACAGTACAAGGATTTAACTTTTTTGATCAACTCAGTGTAGGTATGACACTCACTTATGCTTTAGTTGCTGGGTTGTTTGCACCAATGTTTGGTTTGTTTCTAGGTGGGGTTGCTAAGAATAAAATTGAAGGTTTCGCCTACATGAAGACGTTTGGTATATTCGCAGTCTTACCAGGACTACTTGTTATTAATGCACTACAAGACTGGAAACAATACTTACTTGGTGTCATCCCAACATTTTGGCCGGTTAAAGGTTTGATGGTTCATGCATCCTTATTAAATAATACGAGTGACTTACCAGTTTGGGGATACCACAGTATTGGTGTGATTTTCATGGCAGGGTTAACCATTGTGTGTTATCGGTATTTCGAATCTAAAATCCAAGCATAACAAAATAGTTAAAAAATCAAAAGCACTTAAGAAAATTAAGTGCTTTTTTAATATATTTAAAAAAAACATAAAAAAAATTAAAAATATTGTTGACAATTAAAATAACATGGTATAAAATGAAGTTGAAGATAAAGAAAATCAATAAATAGGTTGTTAAAATTAAACTAAAAATTAAAAAAAGGAATGATTAGATGTACTATATTGATTATCGAAGCGTATATGAAAACACTAAAAATCACAGAATAGTAGAAGCCATTAAGACAACAGAACGCATTAAAGCCACCGCATAATTTACTTAAGATAATATGATAACTTAAACAAAAAAGAAAAAAGGAGTGATTCGATGTACTACATGAATTACGAAGCGTTACATTTAATGCACAAAAATAAACGTGACATCCAAATGACGGATACTGAAAAACTTAGAAAACTTATATAGATCGTTGGTCTACTTAACGGGTTTAGTATTAAGTATAGTGAATTATTAAAAAAAAAGAAAAAAGGAGTGATTCGATGTACTACATGAATTACGAAGAGTTACATTTAATGCACAAAAATAAACGTGACATCCAAGTGACGGATACTGAAAAACTTAGAAAACTTATATAGATCCTTGGTCTACTTAGCGGGTTTAGTATTAAATATAGTGAACTATCAAAAACAATCAAAAAAGAAAAAAGGAGTGATTTGATGTACTACATGAACTATGAAGAACTACATTTAATTTATAAAGACAAACGTAATCTAATGACAGAAGAAAAAACATCTAAATAAAAAAAATAAGGAGTGAATCAGATGAAAGAAGTATTAAGTTATTTACAAGAACTCATTGATCAAAATGTATCCGTAGAAGATTTAAAGGAGCTTTTGAAAAAGAACACAGGTAAAACCCAAGAAAAAGCTGACCAACCTAAACAAGAAGTCGTTCAGTCAAGTCCGCAACAACCTACAAAAAAACTATTTCGAATCGTAGTAAAAAGTAGTGATGGTGACATAGTAAATATTGCAATTCCATTACAACTTGCACGCTATGCAATGGCATTAAAGCCACAATTCATAACAAAACACACCGAAGCACACAATATCGATGTTGACACAGTCATTGACATGTTAGAAGGTAACCTAAGTGGTGATTTCATTAATATCGAAAGCGGCGATGGTGATACGGTTAGAATATTTGTTGAGTAGTTAAGCTTCTCCCTCTTGATAAAGCGAGATAGACCTTTGTGTCTATCTCGCTTTTATCAATAATATGATATAATGGAAGTATCCTTATTTTTTTTGGAGGTAATATGAAATCGATACGTGAACTATACACTGTTGGACATGGACCTTCTAGTTCACATACAATGGGACCACAAAAGGCCTGCAAAGTATTTAAAGAACGTTATCCAGCAGACCGATATCAAGTAATATTGTATGGTTCTCTTAGTTTGACTGGCAAAGGACATTTAACTGATTACATCATTAAACAAACATTAGACAATGTTGACATTGTGTTTAGTAGTGAATTTATTGATGTGCATCCAAATACAATGGATTTGATGGCCTATAACAATGATGAATTGATTGGTAAAGCACGTGTCTATAGTATTGGTGGTGGTGCCATTCGTTTTGAGAATATGGTGCATGCGGCAACACCTGATGTATACCCGCATCAAAGTTTTGATGCGATTAAAGCATATTGTGAACAAGAAAATATTCGTCTATACGATTATGTGAAACGTTTTGAAGGGCCAGAGATTGATGAATTTTTAATGACTGTTTGGGATGTTATGCAAGCATCGATTCAAGAGGGGTTATCGCAAGAAGGTTATTTACCTGGAACTTTGCAGGTTCAAAGAAAAGCGAAACAACTCATCGAGAAAAAAATCAAAAATGAACCAAGAGAAATATTGGAGTCTCGCTTAGTCAGTGCGTATGCGTTTGCGGTAAATGAGACAAATGCTGGTGGCGGCAAGATTGTGACGGCACCAACGTGTGGTGCAAGCGGGACCTTACCAGCCGTTTTAAAAGCCATGCAAGATAGACACAAATTTAATAACAAAGCGATTATCCGTGCATTAGCAACCGCTTCAGTTATTGGTAATCTAATTAAACATAACGCGTCAATAAGTGGTGCTGAAGCTGGGTGTCAAGCAGAGATAGGCAGCGCTTGTTCGATGGCTGCAGCAGCGCATGCTGAACTGTTTAAGTTGAGTTTAAATCAAATTGAATACGCGGCTGAAATTGCTTTAGAACACCATTTGGGTCTAACCTGTGACCCAATACTAGGCTATGTTCAGATACCTTGCATTGAAAGAAATGCTGTGGCGGCCTTACGTGCGATTGATGCCTGTGGATTGGCCTATTTTTTATCGGATTCAAGAAAGATAAGTTTTGATTTAATAGTAGAAACGATGTTCGAAACCGGTCGAGACATGCCATCCAATTACCGTGAAACCAGCTGTGGTGGATTGGCCATCAAATACCGCTTAAAATAATGTTGAAGGATGGGATTATGATAGAAAAAAACACTTATTATCAAGTAGAATTCACCGATTTAACCCATGACGCTATGGGTGTATGCAAAGTGGATAATTATCCCATTTTTGTTAAAGATGCACTTAAAGGTGAAACGGCCTTAATCAAAGTCATCAAAATGAATAAGAACTTTGGCTTTGGGCGATTGATAGAGATTATAAAACCTTCGCCTTTTAGAAAAATCCCAATCTGTGAACATTATGATGTGTGTGGCGGATGCAATATGATGCATATGAATTATGATATGCAACTCAACTTTAAAAAGTTTCGCACCAAAGAAACACTACAAAAACTGGGGCACATCACCGTAGATGTTCAAGATACAGTTGGTTTAAACAATCCATACTATTATCGAAACAAAGCGATTATTCCATTTGGTTTAGAAAATGGTAAAATGGTCGCGGGTCTTTACAAAGAACGTTCACACGATATCGTTAACATTAAACGTTGTCATGTTTTTCCGAAAATTTTTTCTGATATCATTCGCCACCTTAAACAACTGTTTGAATCATTCGAATATTCTATTTATGACGAAGACAAGCATCAAGGGTTGATTAAAGCGATAATGCTTAGAGAATCACGATCAAATCAAACCATTGGATTAACCATTGTTACAAGTGAATCTAAACTACCACAGAAGGAAATGTTGGTTTCGGCTGTCATAGAACGCTTTCCAAACATCGTGTCTATTGTCCATAACGTTAACTCTGAAAAAACCAATGTAATGCTGGGAAATCGCTCTAAAGCTATATTTGGTGAAGATATGATTGAGGATGAATTACTCGGTTTAAAATACACCATCTCACACCGTGCTTTTTACCAGATCAATCCAGAACAAACCGAACGTCTTTATAAAAAAGCGATTGAAATGGCAGCTTTAAAAAAAGAAGATGTGGTTGTCGATGCTTATTGTGGTATTGGAACCATTGGACTTACAGCAGCCAAACATGTACAATCAGTGATTGGCATTGACGTGATTAAAGAATCAATAAAAAATGCGCAACAAAATGCAAAAAATAACACTATTCATAATGCTCAGTTTATTTTAGGCAAAGCTGAAGAAGTATTGCCAAAACTTAAACATAAAAAAATAGATGTGATATTTATTGATCCACCAAGAAAAGGCGTAGAAAAGGTGTTTTTAGAATCATTAGTGCAAATGAACATTCCTAAAATCGTGTATATATCGTGCAATGTAAGTACGCTAGCGCGCGACTTAAATTATTTACAATCGCAAAACTATGAGGTCCAAAAAGTCATTCCTTTTGATATGTTTCCTCAAACATCCCACATAGAGACAGTGTGTCTATTGACAAGAAAACCACAAGCTTAACCTTGGTATTATTTTGTATACTAGCGCGGTTAATCTAGACTAACCCATATAAATTAGCAAGGTGATTTTACCCTTAACAGGTGTAAATCACCTTGTTATCATTTAAAATGATTTTTCTTGTGTGTATACAAACCGGATTTATTAGTTATAGAAGTAAAACACAGTGTGGTTTAATGCGTTAAAAAAACGATAATATATTCGGCAATTATTTTAACAGTTAAAGTTCTCGTATCACTGAAAAATATTTGTAGTTTTTATCTGATTTTAGTATAATAACAATATCTTTAGTTGTATAAAACTGGACGTCTAAAAAAAAGGGAGGAAACGAATGAAATATTCAAAATTGTTTTTAATATTCATTGTATCACTATTGTTTTAAGTTGTAACAGCATGTAACGGTGTTGATGAATCAATATCAGCATTAACCCAAAGACCTTGCAGTTAGCGGCTGGTGAAGAAGCGACACTAGAGGTAACGGTCGAAGGTCTTGATGAATATACATTGACTTGGGAGTCATCCAACGCTGCGGTTGTC